>NZ_JBWKYW010000025.1:0-89216 GCF_059423965.1 Variovorax sp. GW458-11-26-14-LB1 | reverse complement strand
CGCCCTGCCCGCCCGCCGCGATGGGCGGCAGGCCCTGGATCGGCGCGCCCAGCTTGCCGTCGGCCGCCACCAGCCGCAGGCGCCCCGGCTTCTCGGTGACCACGAAACGGCCCTCCGGCAGGAAGGCGACGCCCCAGGGGTTCTCAAGACCCGAGGCGACGGTTTCGGTGCGCACCTGCGCCGTGGCCGCGCCAGCCAGGCCACACCCCGCGAGCACCAAGAGGCTTCCCAGGGAGCGAAGAAAGGAGCGATTTCGCAAGTTCATGAAGATTTCCTGAATTTGAGGCCATCTTGACAACAAATGGAATGCATATGTCGACTTTTAAGACTTCGAAGTCATATCAACCGAGATGTTTACATTCGAATCCTTATGCCGCATAAACGTTCACCGTTACATTTTTTCTTCCGCCGGATCGAAAAAGTCTATGTAAATCAATGGTTTACGCACGCATTCAACAATTCAGATTAAATTGACATAACTGCGCGTCATCAATATCCTACGCGCCATGCGTTTTTTCGTCCTACCCGTATCCCTCCTGTTCGCCGTGGCTGTCCACGCCGCCCCCCCTCAACAGGATCGATCGGATGAGATGGACCGAATCCTTGCCGAACGCGGCCTGGTCGGCCAGTTCCATCAGGTTCGCCAGACCGTCGCAGAGCGCACGTCCGACCTCGTCGTGACCGCCATCGGCTTCCTCGGCGTCCCCTACCGCCGCGGCGGCAACACCGCCGAATCCGGCTTCGATTGCAGCGGCTTCGTCCGCGCCATGTACAACCAGACGGTGGGCCACGTGCTCCCGCGCCGCGCCGAAGAACAGGCCGCCGCCACCGAGAAGATCGACCGCAGCCAGCTCAAGCCCGGCGACCTCGTGTTCTTCAACACCATGCGCCGCACCTTCAGCCACGTCGGCATCTACGTCGGCGAAGGCAAGTTCATCCATTCCCCCCGCTCCGGTGCCCAGGTCCGTGTCGAAGACATGAACGGCAGCTACTGGCAGCGCCGCTTCGACGGCGCCCGCCGCGTGCTCAGCGGCCAGGGCGACGAGGTCAAGGCGGCGGCTATGGGCACCGCCAGCGACTGATTCGATTTCCCCGAATCCCGGACGAAAAAAATCCCGCCTCGGCGGGATTTTTTGTGGGCGCCAGTTCGGCGCCCTTCTTATATGTCGCTCAGGCCTTCTTCGCCGGCGGCAGGTCCGTGCAGGTGCCGTGCGCCACTTCCGCCGCCATGCCGATGCTTTCGCCCAGCGTCGGGTGCGGGTGGATGGTCTTGCCGATGTCGATCTCGTCCGCGCCCATCTCGATGGCCAGCGCGATCTCGCCGATCATGTCGCCGGCATGCGTGCCGACGATGCCGCCACCCAGGATGCGGTGCGTCTCGGCGTCGAACAGCAGCTTGGTGAAGCCTTCGTCGCGGCCGTTGGCGATGGCGCGGCCCGATGCGGTCCACGGGAAGTGGCCCTTCTTGACCTTGATGCCTTCAGCCTTGGCCTGGTCTTCCGTGAGGCCGACCCATGCCACTTCGGGGTCGGTGTAGGCCACGCTGGGGATCACGCGGGCGTTGAAGGCGGCGCTGGACAGCTCCTTGTCGCCCTTCTGCTCGCCGGCGATCACTTCAGCCGCCACATGCGCCTCGTGCACCGCCTTGTGCGCCAGCATGGGCTGACCCACGATGTCGCCGATGGCGAAGATGTGGGGCACGTTGGTGCGCATCTGGATGTCGACCGGAATGAAGCCGCGGTCGCTCACCGTGATGCCGGCCTTCTCGGCGCCGATCTTCCTGCCGTTCGGGCTGCGGCCCACGGCCTGCAGCACGAGGTCGTACACCTGCGGTTCCTTCGGCGCATTCTCGCCCTCGAAGGTGACCTTGATGCCTTCCTTCGTGGCTTCGGCTCCGACCGTCTTGGTCTTGAGCATGATGTTGTCAAAGCGCGGCGCGTTCATCTTCTGCCAGACCTTCACGAGGTCGCGGTCGGCGCCCTGCATGAGGCCGTCGAGCATCTCGACCACATCGAGGCGCGCGCCCAGCGTCGAATACACCGTGCCCATTTCGAGGCCGATGATGCCGCCGCCCAGCACCAGCATGCGCTTGGGGTCGGTGCCCATCTCGAGCGCGCCGGTCGAGTCGACCACGCGCGAGTCCTTCGGCATGAAGGGCAGGCTCACCGACTGCGAGCCGGCCGCGATGATCGCGTTGCGGAACTTGACAGTCTGCTTCTTGCCCGTGGTGTCCCAGCTCGTGCCGGAGGTCTCTTCGACTTCCAGATGGTGCGGGTCGATGAAGTTGCCGACGCCGCGCAGCACCGTCACCTTGCGCATCTTGGCCATCGCCGTGAGGCCGCCGGTGAGCTTGCCCACCACCTTGTTCTTGTGGCCGAGCAGCTTGGCGCGGTCGACCGTGGGCGCGGCGAAGCTCACGCCCAGGTCGGCGAAGTGCTTGACCTCGTCCATGACGGAAGCGACGTGCAGCAGCGCCTTCGACGGAATGCAGCCGACGTTCAGGCACACGCCGCCGAGGGTGGCGTAGCGTTCGATCAGCACGACCTTCAGGCCGAGGTCGGCCGCGCGGAAGGCCGCCGAATAGCCGCCGGGGCCGGCGCCCAGCACGACCACGTCGCACTCGACATCGACCTTGCCGCCGTAGCTGGACACCACCACGGACGCTGCCGCGGCAGGGGCCGGTGCGGCCGCCTTGGGTGCAGGCGCAGCTGCCGCCGGTGCGGGTGCTGCAGCAGCCGGCGCGGCCGCAGCGGCCCCGTCGACTTCGAGCGTCAGCACGACCGAGCCTTCCTTGACCTTGTCGCCCACCTTCACGGCCAGCGACTTCACCACGCCGGCGGCCGACGAGGGAATCTCCATCGAGGCCTTGTCCGATTCGACCGTGATGAGCGACTGCTCGGCCTTGACCGTGTCGCCGACGTTGACCAGCACCTCGATCACCGCGACTTCGTCGAAGTCGCCGATGTCCGGCACCTTGATGTGTTGTTCGCTCATTTGGACACTTTCAGTTTGAGTGTGAGAACGTCGGCCGGCAGGGCCGAATTGCGATCGAATTCGCAGGCGGCGGCGATGCCCGCCTCCGCCACGTCGCGCGCGTTGCGCGACTTGTTGTCATAGGCCGCGTGCATGGCGCCGAGCGCGAAGCTGCGTCCCGAGCCGATGGCCCAGTACTGCTTGAACTCGAACACCTCGCGGTAGCTGTAGATGCCGTAGATGCCGCTCGGATTGGCCAGCAGCATGGTGAACTGGCTCGACTCGTAGGGCTCGTGCTCGTCTTCCTTGGTCTGCATGAAGAACGAGTCCTTCAGCACCGGATGCAGCTGCGTGAAGGTGTGGAACACCTCGTGCTTGCTGCCGAACTGCAGCGCCTCGCGCGGCTGGGCCGCCAGCGCATGCTGGAGCACCAGCTGGTGCGCGGCGGCGCCCGCCACCGCGAACAGGCTCTGGCCCGCGGCATCCTCGACGGTGAAGATCTTCTGGTTCGCTTCGGCGTTGTGCGACATGCGCGTGTCGCCGAAGGTCACCAGCGAATCTGCCGCCATCGTGACCTGGCCGCCTTTGCGGACGGCCACTACGGTGGTCATAGCAGGATGCGGCGGTAGTCTGCGAGCACTTGCCCCAGGTAGGCGTTGAAACGCGCAGCCAGGGCGCCATCGATCACGCGGTGGTCGTACGACAGCGACAGCGGCAGCGTGAGACGCGGCACGAACTGCTTGCCGTCCCACACCGGCTTCATCTGGCCCTTGGAGAGGCCGAGGATGGCCACTTCGGGGGCGTTGATGATGGGCGTGAAGTGCGTGCCACCGATGCCGCCGAGCGAGCTGATCGAGAAGCAGCCGCCCTGCATGTCGGCCGAGCCGAGCTTGCCGTCGCGCGCCTTCTTGGCGAGTTCGCCCATCTCGGCGCTGATCTGCAGGATGCCCTTCTTGTCGGCATCTTTCAGCACCGGCACCACGAGCCCGTTGGGCGTGTCGGCCGCGAAGCCGATGTTGTAGTACTGCTTGTAGACGAGCTGGTCGCCGTCCAGGCTGGTGTTGAAGTCGGGGAACTTCTTCAGCGCCGCGACCACCGCCTTGATCACGAAGGCGAGCATCGTGACCTTGATGCCCGACTTCTCGTTCTCCTTGTTGGTGGAGACGCGGAAGGCCTCGAGCTCGGTGATGTCGGCTTCGTCGTTGTTGGTGACGTGCGGGATCATCACCCAGTTGCGGTGCAGGTTCGCGCCGCTGAGCTTCTTGATGCGCGACAGGTCCTTGCGCTCGACGGTGCCGAACTTCGTGAAGTCGACCTTCGGCCACGGGATGAGGCCCAGCGCCGCGCCGTCGCCACCACCACCGGCCGGCGCCTTGGCCGCCGAGGCCTTGGTGCTGGCCTGGCCGCTCATCACGGCCTTGGTGAAGTTCTGGACGTCTTCCTGCGTGATGCGGCCCTTGAGGCCGGAACCCTTGACCTCTTCGAGCGGCACGCCGAGTTCGCGTGCGAACTTGCGCACCGAGGGCGAGGCGTGCGGCAGGCTGCCGGTGGGCGCCGACGTCGGCTGGTGGGCCGGGGCGGCTGCAGCAGGTGCTGCGGCGGCCGGTGCAGGAGCGCTGGCGGTTGCAGCGGCGGGCGCGGCAGCGGCGGCCTGTGCCGGCGCGGGCGCCAATGCAGGTGCCGCGGCACCTGCGGCGCCTTCGAGCACCGCGATCAGGTCGCCGATGTTGACGGTGTCGCCGACCTTGACCTTGAGTTCCTTCAGCACGCCGGCAGCCGACGACGGGATTTCCATCGAGGCCTTGTCCGACTCCACCGTGATCAGCGACTGCTCGGCGGCGATGGTGTCACCCACCTTCACCAGCAGCTCGATGACCGCGACGTCCTTGAAGTCGCCGATGTCCGGCACCTTGATGTCGACCGGGCCCGAGGCTGCCGGTGCGGCTGCGGGTGCAGCAGCCACCGGTGCAGGCGCTGCGGCAGCAGGTGCCGCCGCAGCAGGCGCAGCGGCCGGCGCCGGGGCGGCGGCAGCCGCGCCCTCGGCCTCGACCACCAGCACCACCGAGCCTTCCTTGACCTTGTCGCCCACAGCGACCTTGATTTCCTTGACCACACCGGCCGTGGACGACGGGATTTCCATCGACGCCTTGTCCGATTCGACCGTGATGAGCGACTGTTCGGCCTTGACCGTGTCGCCCACCTTCACGAGCACCTCGATCACCGCGACTTCATCGAAATCGCCGATGTCCGGCACCTTCACTTCCACTGCTGCCATATCGTTGTCTCCCGCCGTCAGGCGCCGTTCGTTCGTTGGTTGTTGATGTTCAAGCGTAAAGCGGGTTGACCTTGTCGACATTGATGCCGTACTTCTTGATCGCTTCCACCACCTTGGCTACCGGCACGGTGCCATCTTCGCTCAGCGCCTTGAGCGCGGCCACGACGATGTAGTGACGATTGATCTCAAAGTGTTCGCGCAGCTTGGCGCGGAAGTCGCTGCGGCCGAAACCGTCGGTGCCCAGCACCTTGTAGTTGCGGCCCTTCGGCACGAACGGACGGATCTGCTCGGCGTAGGCCTTCATGTAGTCGGTCGAGGCGATCACCGGGCCGGTCGAGGCACCGAGCTGCTCGGCCACGAAGGGCACGCGCGGCGTCTGGTCGGGGTGCAGCAGGTTCCAGCGGTCGGCGTCCTGGCCGTCGCGGGTCAGCTCGTTGAAGCTCGGGCAGCTCCACACCGAAGCCGACACGCCCCACTCCTTCTCGAGCAGTTCCTGTGCGGCAAAGCTCTCGCGCAGGATGGTGCCGCTGCCCAGCAGTTGCACGGTCGGTGCTTCCTTGGCGCCCTTGGCGGCCTTGACCACAGGGCCCTGCTTGGACAGGTACATGCCCTTGATGATCTGCTCTTCGGTGCCGGGCTGCAGGCCGGGCATCGCGTAGTTCTCGTTGAGCAGCGTCAGGTAGTAGTAGACGTTGTCCTGCTTCTCGACCATGCGCTTGAGGCCGTGGTGCAGGATCACGCCGACTTCGTGCGCGAAGGTCGGGTCGTAGCTCACGCAGTTCGGGATGGTGTTGGCCAGGATGTGGCTGTGGCCGTCTTCGTGCTGCAGGCCTTCGCCGTTCAGCGTGGTGCGTCCCGAGGTGCCGCCCAGCAGGAAGCCGCGGGCCTGCATGTCGCCGGCCGCCCAGGCCAGGTCGCCGATGCGCTGGAAGCCGAACATCGAGTAGTACACGTAGAACGGCACCATGATGCGGTTGTTCGTGCTGTACGAGGTGGCCGCCGCGATCCAGCTGGACATGCCGCCGGCTTCGTTGATGCCCTCTTGCAGGATCTGGCCGGCCTTGTCTTCCTTGTAGTACATGACCTGGTCCTTGTCGACCGGGGTGTACTGCTGACCGTGCGGGTTGTAGATGCCGATCTGGCGGAACAAACCTTCCATGCCGAAGGTGCGAGCCTCGTCCACCAGGATGGGTACGACGCGCGGGCCCAGGGCCTTGTCGCGCAGCAGCTGCGTGAGGAAGCGCACGTAGGCTTGCGTGGTCGAGATCTCGCGGCCTTCGGCCGTGGGCTCCATCACTGCCTTGAAGGTGTCGAGCGAGGGCACCGTGAAGCTCTCGTCGGCCTTCACGCGGCGATGCGGCAGGTAGCCGCCCAGGGCCTTGCGGCGCTCGTGCAGGTAGCGCATTTCCGGCGTGTCGTCGGCCGGCTTGTAGAACGGCAGCTCAGCGATCTGGCTGTCGGGAATCGGGATGTTGAAGCGGTCGCGGAAGGCCTTGATGTCCTCGTCGCCGAGCTTCTTGGTCTGGTGGACCGTGTTCTTGCCTTCGCCGATCTTGCCCATGCCGAAGCCCTTGACGGTCTTGACGAGCAGCACCGAGGGCTGGCCCTTGTGGTTCTGGGCGGCGTGGAAGGCGGCGTACACCTTCTGCGAATCGTGGCCGCCGCGCTGCAGGTTCCAAACCTCGTCGTCGGTCAGGTGCTCGACCATCTTCAGCGTGCGCGGGTCGCGGCCGAAGAAGTTCTTGCGCACGTAGGCGCCGTCGTTGGCCTTGAACGACTGGTAGTCGCCGTCGTTGCACTCCATCATGATCTTGCGCAGCGCGCCGTCATGGTCCTTCTCTAGCAGGGCGTCCCAGCCCTTGCCCCAGATGAGCTTGATGACGTTCCAGTTGGCGCCGCGGAACTCGCCTTCGAGCTCCTGGATGATCTTGCCGTTGCCGCGCACCGGGCCGTCCAGGCGCTGCAGGTTGCAGTTGATGACGAAGATCAGGTTGTCGAGGTTCTCGCGCGCGGCCAGGCCGATGGCGCCGAGCGATTCGACTTCGTCCATTTCGCCGTCGCCACAGAACACCCAGACCTTGCGGCTCTCGGTGTTGGCAATGCCGCGGGCGTGCAGGTACTTCAGGAAGCGCGCCTGGTAGATCGCCATCAGCGGGCCCAGGCCCATCGACACCGTGGGGAACTGCCAGAACTCGGGCATCAGCTTGGGGTGCGGGTAGCTCGACAGGCCCTTGCCGTCCACTTCCTGGCGGAAGTTGAGCAGCTGGTCTTCGGAGAGGCGGCCTTCCAGGTAGGCGCGGGCATAGATGCCGGGCGACACGTGGCCCTGGATGTACAGCAGGTCGCCGCCGTGGTTGTCGCTCTCGGCGTGCCAGAAGTGGTTGAAGCCGGCGCCGAACATGCTGGCCAGCGAGGCGAAGGAACCGATGTGGCCGCCCAGGTCACCGCCTTCGGGCGGGTGGATGCGGTTGGCCTTGACCACCATGGCCATGGCGTTCCAGCGCATGTAGGCGCGCAGGCGCTGTTCGATCTCGAGGTTGCCGGGGCTGCGGGCTTCCACGCCCGGCTCGATGGTGTTCACGTAGCCGGTGTTGGCCGAGAACGGCATGTCGACGCTGTTCTGGCGCGCATGTTCGAGCAGTTGTTCGAGCAGGAAGTGCGCCCGCTCGGGCCCTTCGCTCTGGATGACGGAAGACAGTGCATCCATCCATTCACGCGTCTCCTGGGCGTCCGCATCGTTTGCGGCCGAGCCGAACAGGTTCTCGGGATTTGCCGACATGCTTGTCTCTCCTTTTAGGGCTGTGGCTGTAATTTAGTGCGCTGGGCACCGAGCGCGCCGGAGTTTCGCATAGAAGTTTCCCTATTTCAAATAGTGCTTGTTGATTTCTTATTATGAAATATCAAGGAGGCACGTCCCCGGCAGGGCCTCTTCGCCAAGAGGGCCATCACCTAAACTCCGCCCATGCCCCTTTCCTCCCCGCTCGCGGTCGCCCGCAGTGCCGTCAAAGCCTCGCCGCTGTCCTGGTGGCGCACGTGGTGGCGCAAGCAGACACCGGTGCTGCAGGACGCCGTCGCGATGCTCGCGCCGATGGCGGCCGTGCTGCTGTTTCTCGCGGCCATCGTGTCGGCGTTCTGGTACCTGCGCTCCGAAGAAGTCGAGCGCGAGCAGGAGTCGGTACGGCGCGATGTCGAGTACGCGCAACAGCGCATGCGCCTGCGTTTGCTGGAGCGGCAGGAACAGCTGATGCGCATCGCGCGCGACGCCTCCAACCGCGAGATCGATCCGGTCGAGTTCACGAGCCGCGCCGAATCGCTGGTGAGCCAGTTCCCCGAGCTGCAGACCATCAGCTGGATCGACGACCGCCGCCGTTTCAAGGCCGGCTATGCCGCGCCCAGCGTGCATCCGGCGCAACAGCACCTGATCGGCGACGTGCTGCGCCCCGGCGACATCGAAAGCAACTACGCGCTGGCGCGCGAACTGCGCCAGCCGGTGTACTCGCAACCCGTGGCCGGCGGCGAGCCGGCCGCGATGCTGCAGCTGCACATCCCGCTGTTCGACCAGGGCCTGTTCGCGGGCGTCGTGCTCGGCGAGTTCTCCATCGACGGCCTGCTGCGCTACGGCATGCCTTCCGAGGTGCAGGCGCGCTATGCCGTCTCGCTGCTCGACGCCAAGGGCAACGTCATCGCCGGCAACACCACGCCGCTGAAGAACAGCGGCACCCGCCTGCTGCCCTGGACCGAAGCCACCAACGAATACGAAGTGCCGGTGTCGCCCGTAGGCAATGCGCTGATGCTGCGCGCGCAGGCCTACCGCACCTCGCAGGGCGTGGTAGGCAACGGCCTCTTCTGGCTCGTGTGCGCCCTCAGCGTGATGACCAGCTGGATGCTGATCGGCACCTGGCGTCACACGCGGCGCCGCCTGCAGGCGCAGCAGCGGCTCGTGGCCGAGACCAACTTCCGCCGCGCGATGGAAAACTCCATGCTCACCGGCATGCGCGTGCTCGACCTGCAAGGCCGCATCACCTACGTGAACGCCGCGTTCTGCGCCATGACGGGCTGGAGCGAAGACGAACTCGTCGGCCAGACGCCGCCCTTCCCCTACTGGCTCGAATCCGACCGCGAGGTGATGAACGAGCGCCTCGAAGAAGAACTGCACGGCCGCGCCCTGCCCGGCGGCTTCCAGGTGCGCGTGAAGCGCAAGAACGGCAGCGTGTTCAACGCACGCCTGTATGTGTCGCCGCTGATCGACGCGCGCGGCCACCAGACCGGCTGGATGACGTCGATGACCGACATCACCGAACCGACGCGCATCCGCGAGCAGCTGTCCGCCTCGTACGAACGCTTCACCACCGTGCTCGAAGCGCTCGACGCCGCCGTGTCGGTGGCGCCCATCGGCAGCGAGGAGCTACTGTTCGCCAACAAGCTGTACCGCCTGTGGTTCGGCTCCGACACCGTGGGCCACCTGGGCATGGTGGCGCAAGCCGGCGTGCCGCCGTCGAACGCGCACGACGAGGGCCTGGACGACGTCGACCCCTACGCCGGCCTGCCCATCGACACCCTCACCGCCGCCCAGACCGCGAACAACGAGATCTTCGTGCCGCACCTGGGCAAATGGCTCGAGGTGCGCTCGCGCTACCTGACCTGGGTCGACGGGCGGCTGGCGCAGCTGGTGATCGCCACCGACATCACGCCGCGCCGCGACGCCGAAGAGCAGGCCGCTGCGCAGGCCGACAAGGCCCAGGCCGCGAGCCGCCTGATCACCATGGGCGAAATGGCCTCGAGCGTGGCGCACGAGCTCAACCAGCCGCTCACGGCCATTGCCAACTACTGCAACGGGATGATGTCGCGCATCAAGGGCCAGACGATCGACAACGACGCCCTGCTCGCCGCGCTCGAGAAAACCTCGAAGCAGGCGCAGCGCGCGGGCCAGATCATCCAGCGCATCCGCTCCTTCGTGAAACGCAGCGAACCCAACCGCACGCCGGCCGATGTCGCCACCATGGTGAGCGAGGCGGTCGAACTCGCGGGCATCGAGCTGCGCCGGCGCAACGTGCGCCTGAACCACTACGTGGCCGCGCGGCTGCCGGTGGTGCGCGTCGACCCGATCCTCATCGAGCAGGTGATGGTCAACCTGCTGAAGAACGCGGCCGAATCCATCGACATCGCCGACCGCCCGCTGGCGCGCCGCAGCGTCGAGCTGCGCGTGCTGCCCAAGGTGATCGAGGGGCACAATGCCATCGAGTTCTCGGTGCAGGACACGGGCAAGGGCCTCTCGCCCGAGGTCATGGACCGGCTCTACGAGGCCTTCTTCTCCACCAAGCCCGAGGGCATGGGCATCGGGCTCAACCTGTGCCGCACCATCGTCGAGTCGCACCGCGGCCGGATGCAGGCGGAGAACATCTACAATGGCCCGGATGTGATCGGATGCCGTTTTTCCTTCTGGATTCCGGTGTTGGACGCTATCAGTTCCGTAGCAAGCGACGAGGCAAAGGTACCTGCATGAGTTTGATTCCGAAGAAGGGCACGGTCTATGTCGTCGATGACGACGAAGCCGTACGCGATTCGCTGCAATGGCTGCTCGAAGGCAAGGACTACAGAGTCCGCTGTTTCGAGTCCGCCGAATCCTTTCTCTCCCGATACGACCCGCGCGAAGTCGCCTGTCTGATCGTCGATATCCGCATGGCCGGCATGACCGGCCTCGAATTGCAGGATCGGCTGATCGAACGGCGTTCTCCGTTGCCGATCGTGGTCATCACCGGCCACGGCGACGTGCCGATGGCGGTCGACAGCATGAAGAAGGGCGCGATGGATTTCATCCAGAAGCCCTTCAACGACGAAGAGTTGGTGTCGCTGGTCGAGCGCATGCTCGAACACGCACGCGGCGCCTTCACGCAGCACCAGCAGTCGGCCAGCCGCGACGCGCTGCTGTCCAAGCTCACGGGCCGCGAGGCGCAGGTGCTCGAGCGCATCGTCGCCGGCCGCCTGAACAAGCAGATCGCCGACGACCTGGGCATCAGCATCAAGACGGTGGAGGCGCACCGCGCCAACATCATGGAAAAGCTCAACGCCAACACCGTGGCCGATCTGCTCAAGATCGCGCTCGGGCAAGCGGCCCCAGCCGCCAAGGCCTCCTGAGCTGCCGCTATCCCTGCGATAGCCACGCACCTTCCCCACGCCTGCGCAAGCGGGCGTTTTTACTTGGAAAATCAAAACCGATGACCGCCCAACTGATCGACGGCAACGCCCTCGCCAAAACCATCCGCGCCGAGGTGTCCGGCCGCACCGCTGCGCTGAAGGCCCGCGGCGTGAACCCGGCCCTGTCCATCATCCTGGTGGGCAGCGATCCGGCGAGCCAGGTCTACACCAAGCACAAGGTCAACGACAGCACCGAGACCGGCCTCTCGGCCACCCTCGAGACCTACCCCGCCGACCTGAGCGAGGCCGACCTGCTGGCGCGCATCCGCGCCCTCAACGACGACCCCAAGGTGCACGGCATCCTCGTTCAGTTGCCGCTGCCCAAGCACATGGACAGCCAGAAGGTCATCGAGACCATCTCGCCCGCCAAGGACGTCGACGGCTTCCACGTGGCCAGCGCCGGCGCACTGATGACCGGCGCTCCGGGCTTCTGGCCCTGCACGCCGCACGGCTGCATGAAGATGCTCGAATCGATCGGCTACGACCTGCGCGGCAAGCATGCCGTGGTCATCGGCCGCAGCAACATCGTCGGCAAGCCGATGGCCATGATGCTGCTGGCCAAGAGCGCCACCGTCACCATCTGCCACAGCGCCACGAAAGACCTGGGCGCCCTCACGCGCCAGGCCGACGTGGTCGTCGCCGCCGTGGGCAAGCTCGACCTGCTGACCGCCAACATGGTCAAGCCCGGCGCCGTCGTCATCGACGTGGGCATGAACCGCAAGGCCGACGGCAAGCTGGCCGGCGACGTCGATTTCGACGGCGTGAAGGAAGTGGCCGGTTGGATCACCCCCGTGCCCGGCGGCGTCGGCCCCATGACGCGCGCGATGCTTCTGGTCAACACCCTTGAAGCGGCCGAACGCGCCGCAAGATAAGAACCACCCCGTTGTTGGCTCACTGCGTGTAGCCGCCTCCCCCTCAAGGGGCACCACCGGCGGCCCGGCAAAGCCGGTTCCGCGGTGGTTCCCGAAATGGCTTCGCTACGCTCGCCCAGGATCTTTCACATGACCAATCCGCTCCTCGACTTCACCGACCTCCCCCTGTTCGACCGCATCAAGCCCGAACACGTGTCGCCCGCGGTCGACGCGCTGCTGGCCGATGCCGAGGCCGCGCTGCAGACGGTGACAGCGCCCGAATTCCCGGCCGACTGGATCGCGATCTCCAAGGTGCTCGACGTGGCCTCCGAACGCTTCAGCCGCGCCTGGGGCGCCGTGGGCCACCTCAACGCCGTGGCCGACACCCCCGAGTTGCGCGCCGCCTACAACGAGGCCATGCCGCGCGTCACCGCCTTCTGGACGCGCCTGGGTTCCGACGAGCGCCTGTATGCCAAGTACAAGGCCATCGACCCGGCCACGCTCAACCCCGAACAGCGCCAGGCGCACAAGAATGCCGTGCGCAACTTCGTGCTCGGCGGCGCCGAGCTGCAGGGCGAGGCCAAGCAGCGCTTTGCCGACATCCAGGAACGCCAGGCCGAGCTGAGCCAGAAGTTCAGCGAGAACGCCCTCGATGCCACCGACGCCTTCGCGCACTACGCGCAGCTGGGTGAGCTCGACGGCGTGCCTGAAGACGTGGTGAGCGCCGCACGCGCAGCCGCCGAGGCCGAAGGCAAGCAAGGCTACAAGCTCACGCTCAAGATGCCGTGCTACCTGCCGGTGATGCAGTTCGCCAAGAGCAGTGCACTGCGCGAAACCCTGTACCGCGCCTACGTCACGCGCGCCAGCGAACTCGGCGATCCGAAGTTCGACAACACCGCGCTCATCACCGAGATTCTCGCGCTGCGCGAGGAAGAATCGAAGCTGCTGGGCTACAAGAATTTTGGCGAACTCTCGGTCGTGCCCAAGATGGCCGAATCGCCCGAGCAGGTCGTCAAGTTCCTGCGCGACCTCGCCGCCAAGGCCAAGCCCTACGGCGAGCGCGACCTGGCCGACCTGCGCGCCTTCGCGGCGGAACAGCTGAACCTCGTCGACCCGCAGGCCTGGGACTGGACCTACGTGGGCGAGAAGCTCAAGGAGGCGCGCTACGCCTTCAGCGAGCAGGAGGTGAAGCAGTACTTCCCGGCGCCGAAGGTGATGGCCGGCCTGTTCAAGATCGTCGAGACACTGTTCGAAGTGTCGATCCGCCGCGACAGCGCGCCCACCTGGCACCCGAGCGTCGAGTTCTACCGCATCGAACGTGGCGGCCAGAAGGTCGGCCAGTTCTACCTCGACCCTTCCGCCCGCGCCGCCAAGCGCGGCGGCGCCTGGATGGACGACGTGCGCGCCCGCTGGTTGCGCCCCGACGACGGCGTGCTGCAAACGCCCGTGGCGCAGCTGGTGTGCAACTTCGCCAGCGGCGTCGACGGCAAGCCGCCGCTGCTCACGCACGACGACGTGACCACCCTCTTCCACGAGTTCGGCCACGGCCTGCACCACATGCTCACGCAGGTGAACGAGCGCGACGTGTCGGGCATCAGCGGCGTCGAGTGGGACGCGGTCGAGCTGCCGAGCCAGTTCATGGAAAACTTCTGCTGGGAGTGGGACGTGCTCGCCCACATGACGGCCCACGTCGACACCGGCGAGCCGCTGCCGCGCGCGCTGTTCGACAAGATGACCGCCGCCAAGAACTTCCAGAGCGGGCTGCAGACGCTGCGCCAGATCGAGTTCTCGCTGTTCGACATGCTGCTGCACACCGAGCACCAGGCTGCCGCCGCCGCACCGGGCGCCGTGATGGCGCTGCTCGGCCAGGTGCGTGCCGAAGTGGCCGTGATGCCCTCGCCGCCGTTCAGCCGCACGCCGAACACCTTCAGCCACATCTTCTCGGGCGGCTATGCGGCCGGCTACTACAGCTACAAGTGGGCCGAGGTGCTGAGCGCCGACGCCTACGCGGCCTTCGAGGAAACCGTGGGCGCCGACGGCGAACCCAACATCGAGACCGGCCGCCGATACCGCCAGGCCATCCTGGAGGCCGGCGGCAGCCGCAGCGCCATGGATTCGTTCAAGGCCTTCCGGGGCCGCGAGCCGCAGCTTGATGCGCTGCTGCGACATCAGGGCATGGCTCAGGCACAGCCCGCTTGATACGGCGCTGAAGCTTGCGATACTCGGGAGATATGTATCCGACTTTTTACAAACTCCCGATGCGCGGCCTGATCGGCCTGGTCCTCGTGCTGTCGACCGCCAGCGTGCTGGCACAGGCGGTCTACCGCCAGGTCGACAAGAACGGCAAGGTCACGTTCTCGGACCAGCCCCCCGTCGTCACCAATGCGCCGACGGGCGGGCCCCAGCCGGCCGGCGTCAACGCGCCGGCCAACAGCGGGCTTCCCTACGAACTGCGCCAGGTGGCACAGCGCTACCCCGTCACGCTGTACAGCGGCGAAAGCTGCGGCCCCTGCAACGAGGCGCGCACGCTGCTCACCACGCGCGGCATTCCCTTCGAGGAACGCACCATCAAGAGCAACGAGGACGTCGACGCCCTGCAGCGCCTGAGCGGACAGAACGCGCTGCCGCTGCTGACCGTCGGGTCGCAGCAGCTCAAGGGCTTCTCGGACGTGGAATGGTCGCGCTACCTCGATGCGGCCGGCTATCCCAAGAGCAACAGCCTGCCCGCAGGCTATCGGCCGCCGGCTGCGCGCCCGCTCGTCGCGCAGCAGGCACCAGCGGCGGCGGCGCCCCGTGCGACCGACACGCCCCTGCAGCCGCCGAACCCCGCACCGGCACCACCCTCGAACGCGCCGGGCCCGAACAACCCGGCCGGCATCAAGTTCTAGGAACGACGGGGGCCCCGCCCCCGTGCTCCCCGTGTTGCATCGCCGCCGTTCAGCCGGCGAACTGCAACGTCTTCACGCCCGACGCCGTGCCCAGCAGGCACACGTCGGCCTTCTGGTGGGCGAAGACCCCCACCGTCACCACGCCGGGCCACTGGCTCACTTCGGATTCGAAGGCGCGCGGGTCGGTGATCCGCAAGCCGGTCACATCGACGATGTGCTGGCCGTTGTCGGTCACCAGCGGCAGGCCGTCTTTTTCGCGCACCTGGGCGATGCCGCCCAGGCCGGCGAACTGACGCATCACGCGGCGCACGGCCATCGGGATCACCTCCACCGGCAGCGGAAACGCGCCGAGCGTCTCGACCAGCTTGGAGGCGTCTGCGATGCAGACGAAGCGCTTGGACTGCGCCGCGACGATCTTCTCGCGCGTGAGCGCCGCGCCGCCGCCCTTCACCATGAAGCCCCGGTGGTCGATCTCGTCGGCGCCGTCGATGTAGACGGCCAGTTCTTCCACCTCGTTGCTGTCGAACACCGGAATGCCCAGCGCGCGCAGGCGCTCGGTGGACGCGACCGAACTGGAGACGGCGCCCTTGATCTCATCCTTGATCGTGGCCAGCGCGTCGATGAACTTGTTGACCGTGGAGCCGGTGCCCACGCCGACGATCTCGCCCTTGACCACGTAGGCCAGCGCGGCAAGGCCGACCTGGGCCTTGAGTTCATCCTGGGAAAGAGGGGTTGGGGAGGCGGGTGCGGTCATCGCGGAGAATCCTTGGCTCATTGAAGTCGAGAATTATCCGATGCCCCTGCTGTTGCCCTCTTCGCTCTATGGCCTGGCCCGCCCTTTTCTGTTCGGTTTCGACCCCGAGCACGCCCATGAAATCACCCTCGACGGGCTGGCCCGCACCCAGAACACGCCATTGGCCTGCGCCTACGCGGCGACGCGCGTCGAAGACCCGATCCAGCTCGCGGGCCTGAATTTCCCCAACCGCGTCGGCCTGGCCGCCGGGCTGGACAAGAACGCACGCTGCATCGACGCCTTCGCGGCCATGGGCTTCGGTTTCGTCGAGGTCGGCACGGTCACGCCCAAGGGCCAGCCCGGCAACCCGAAGCCGCGCATGTTCCGCCTGCCGCAGCGCGATGCACTGATCAACCGGCTCGGCTTCAACAACGAAGGGCTCGACGCCTTCCTGGCCAACGTGCAGAAGGCCCGTTTCCGCAAGCAGGCCGGCGCCGGCAAGTCGCCGATGCTGCTGGGCCTGAACATCGGCAAGAACGCGGCCACGCCGATCGAGCGCGCGGTGGACGACTACCTGGCCTGCCTGGACGGCGTCTATCCGCACGCGGACTACGTGACGATCAACATCTCCAGCCCCAACACGGCCAACCTGCGCTCGCTGCAGAGCGACGAAGCGCTCGACGCCCTGCTGGGCGCCGTGGCCGAGCGGCGTGAAGCGCTGGCCACGCGCCACGGCAAGCGCGCGCCGCTGTTCGTGAAGATCGCCCCCGACCTCGACGACGCGCAGGTCGCGGTGATCGCCGCCACGCTGCAGCGCCACGGCATGGACGGCGTGATCGCCACCAACACCACGCTCGCACGCGACGCGGTGGCCGGCCTGCCGCACGCGCAGGAAGCCGGAGGCCTCTCGGGCGCGCCGGTGCGCGAAGCCAGCAACCGCGTCATCGCGCAACTGCGCGCGGCACTGGGCAAGGACTTTCCGATCATCGGGGTGGGCGGCATCCTGAGTGCGGCGGATGCCAAGGCCAAGATCGCCGCGGGCGCGGACGTGGTGCAGATCTACACCGGCCTGATCTATCGCGGCCCCGGGCTGGTCCGCGAAACGGCCCAGGCGCTGCAGCGGGATCGCAGCAAGGCCTGAGCCGGTTCTTCGTGCTCAGCGCATGCGCCAGAGCACCGGTGCAATGACCGTGGCCCAGCGCAGCAACCGCTTCGGGCGGATCACCGCCACGGCGGCGGCAGCGACCACCCCGGCAGCCACCGGATGCTCGCGCGCGATGCGCAACGCCGTGGCCGCAGCCGATTCGTTCGCAGGCTCGCCCGAGGCCGGCTGCGTCTCGCGACCACCCTGCAGGGTGGCGATGCGTTCACGCTGGCGTTCCATGCGGGCCAGCAGCTCTTCGCGCGTGACGGGGCGCGGCGGACGCGGCGCTTCGTCGTCCAGCTCCGGGTCCTTGCCGAGGTTGAAGCGGTCCTGGACCCAGGCCCAGTCGCGCTCGAACTCGTGAAAGGTCGGCACGAAGCTGTTGGAGGCATTGCTCAGGCTGCGCATCAGGCCGATGACGGCCGCCAGCCACAGCACCGCCCAGACACCAGCCACCACCCAGGCGGCGGTGACGCGGTACGGCGTGTCCCAGTAATGCACGACCACCGCCATCGAGAGCAGTGCCACCGCGACGGTGGTCAGCCCCAGCACGGCGACGACCAGGACGAGGGTCAGCTTCAGGCGCTGCTTCTCGTCCTCCCAGGCCATGCGCAGCAACTGCACCCGGTCCTCGGCCGCCAGCGCACCTTCGGCGGCGGCGATGCGCAACCGGCGGATGCGGGCATCGAGCCCGAACAGGGACAGCAGTCTCATGCGCCGCCTCCGCCCTCACCGGCCACAGCGTGGCGACGGCGAACGAAGGGACGGCGGTGTGCGCTCAGGCCGGTGCAGTGACGCTCAGCGGCGGCCAAGCAACAGGCCCACCAGCACGCCGACGGCCAGTGCGGCACCGGCAACCTGCCAAGGTTCGTCGTGGGCGTAGGTGTTGGTGGCGGTGGCCGCCTGGCGCGCCTTCTTGGCGGCCAGCTTGCTCTTTTCGGAAGCCAGCTCGCGCGCGATGGCGAGCTTGGTGTCGATGCGTTGGCGCAGCGCCTTGATGTGGGGAACCGAATCCAGGTCCTTGCTGGCCAGCACGCCGCGCACGTCGCTTGCGATGTCTTCGGCTGCTGCTTCAAGATTGTTGGATGCACTCATTGGAATCTTTCCTCCGTGATGACACCGGCACCGCGCCGGCGGCTTCACGCCAGCATATGGCGTGCTGTCATGTTACAGGCTCGAAAGCCCCTCATGCGCGACAGATGTGCTCAGTTGTGCCCGAGTGCATGCATCAGGCCTCGGCGAGCAGGTCTGCAACGTGCCGTCCGATGGCCAGGCAACTGGTGAGGCCCGGCGACTCGATGCCGAAGAGATGGACCAGCCCCGGCACCCCGTGCGACGCAGGCCCCGCGATCACGAAATCGGCCGCGGGCTCAGCCGGCCCCGATATCTTCGGACGCATGCCCGCATAGCCGGGAATCAACGCCCCGTCGGGCAACGCCGGCCAGTACCTGCGCACCTCGTCGTAGAAGCGCTCGCCGCGCGCGGGATCGACCACGAGATCGTCGGCCGCCTCGACCCACTGCACGTCGGGCCCGAACTTGGCCTGCCCGCCGAGGTCGAGCGTCAGGTGCACGCCGAGCCCGCCCGGCTCCGGCACGGGATAGATGAGCCGGCCGAACGGCGCGCGGCCCGCGAGCGTGAAGTAGCTGCCCTTGGCGAAGTGCTCGCGCGGCACCACCGACGCCGGCATGCCTTCGAAGCGGCGCGCCCGCGCCGGCGCGCCCAGCCCCGCGGCATTGACCACGGTGCGGCAACGCAGCGCCGTGCCGTCGGCGGCGATCAGCACGACGGCGCCGTCCCCGCATTCGGCGCGTTCGATGGGCGACTTGAGCGCCAGCATGCCGCCCGCGTTCTCGAGATCGCCGAGCAGGCCCAGCATCAGCGCGTGGCTGTCGACGATGCCGGTGCTCGGCGAATGCAGCGCGGCCACGCAATGCAGTTGCGGCTCCATGGCGTTGGCTTGCTGTGCGGTGAGCAGCACCAGGTCGTCCACGCCGTTGGCAGCGGCCTTGGCGCGGATCGCGTCGAGCTGCCCCACCTGTTCGGCCGAGGTCGCCACGATGAGCTTGCCGCAGCGGCTGTGCGGCACGCCGCGTGCCTGCGCGTAGCTGTAGAGCGCGTCGCGTCCTTCCACGCACAGCGTCGCCTTCAGCGAGCCCTGCGGGTAATAGATGCCCGCGTGGATCACCTCGCTGTTGCGCGAACTCGTTCCCGTGCCGATGGCCCCTTCGGACTCCAGCACCAGCACCTCCCGGCCTGCGAGCGCCAATGCGCGCGCCACGGCCAGACCCACCACGCCGGCACCGATGACGGCGCAATCGATTTCATCCATCGCGCGAGCTTAGCGCGGCGCGACGGGCGTTCGGCCTACCTCGCGCTCGGCGGCGGCTCGGGGTCGGTGGGCTCGTCGGGCGCGTGCTCCGGCCCTTCGTCGGGCTCGACCGGCAGGTCGGGCGTGATCGGAGACGGAAGATCGGGTTGGGTGGCCATGGCTGCACTCCTTCGTTCCATCTCGTCGTTCTAGCGCGTCCTCACGCGCCTGCAAGCGGCCCGTGGCGGAAGGCGTCGTCGGTGCGCACCGACAAGGCCTTCGCCCAAGCACTCCAGCAACAGGGCCACGCACGCTGCTGTGTCCTCGCCCCTCCCACACCACACAGGGAGGATCACAGTGGACGATGCATGGCAGGGCCAGTCTAGGCATCGCCGTGCCTTCGCACATGAGCGAAGCGCCCTTTGGTGAGGGAGCCATGCGCCCTGCCCGGCGTGCATGCGAGCGTGACAAAGCGCCTGCCTGGGACCGCGTGCCCGGCGCGGCCCCCACGACCCGCTGGTCGCGTCGAAAAAACGCCGTCTGTCCGGCCTGAAAAAACCCGTGCCCGCAAAGCATTCGCGCCGCGGTCCGGCGGTGAATTGCGGACGAAATGACGGGCCCGCTGCATCGATGCCCGGACCCGGTTCGGGCCTTCCGGCCGGCGCGACAGAAATCAGCCGGGATCAATGCCGGTACCCATGGCGCGACCGCCTTTCCGAAATTTGCCGGCGATTGTCGCAATGCATCCCCGCGCTCCGTGCGCTGACAGAGGGGAAAGTACCTCGACCCCCATTGCTCTCTATTTCATTAAAACAATGGACATCATTTGAATTTCAATGATCACCAAGAACCACGAAAAATTGCATCCCAGGCACCAAAAATCAGATGATAAGTAACATTTTTCATTAGATCTTTTGGGCCCTTTGAGAATTTTCAAATTCACCCTCAAATTAATCAAAAGCCGAAAAACCATTCCACAGAAGAAAAATATCTACCCCATTCTGAGTGCTCAACGCTCGAATGCCGATTCCTTCCAACTGTCTCAATTCGCGAAAAGTTTCTTGTCAACCGTCAAAACTTGTCTGATTTTAGAAATATTCATATAAGTTATACCAAAACTCAGACTCGCAGGTCTGCAGACATAGCGAAGAAGAATGGCCATTTTTTCGAATCGACGTTCCATCATGGCTTCCTACAGGGGTGACAAAACGCCCACCACAAATGGCCTTGGTACCTCAAATGTCATGGCTTAGGTAGTTCGATTCGGAAATATTTATATCCAAATGTAAACATGGAGAAAAGAGCCAAACAGAAGGCTCACCAAGTTCATAGGATCGCGACAAACCAAGAACCAAATCCAATTGAAATCAATTCGATTCCTTCAATTGAATTTCCCATTCACAGTCTGCAGCCGGGTAATTGCATGGAAACCCACATTGCTTCGTCGCCGGAGGCCGCCGTGGCCTCGCTGGCCGCGCTGGGCGATCTGTTCGTGCCGCCGCCCGCGCGCGCGGCGGCAGGCGAACGGCTTGGCGTCTCGCTGGTCCTCGAAGCCGGGTTCGCGCAGCGCTGGCAAGCGTCGCTGGGCACCACGGGGTACCTGCCCGACACGCTCTTCGTGGGTGCCTGGTTGCTGCTGCAATCGCGCTGGCTGGGCACGGCCCTGCCGGGGCCGCAAGGCATGCCGACGTCGCTGCCCGGCACCGCGAGCGCGTGGCTGACCCAGCTCGACCTCGACCGGCGGGCCACGCCGCACACCGCCGACACCCTGCCGCCCTTGCGGCTCGAAGCCCGGACAGAACTCCCCGCCAGCCTGCATCTGAACGTCGACGCGAGCCGGATGGACGCGCCCTGCGCCACCCGCCTGCTCGCAGCCATCGCCGACACCGCCGCCGATCTGCTGGTGCATCCCGGTGCGGCGCTCCACAACATCCGCGCCCTGCCCGACGCCGACCGCCGCGACCAGCTCGCCGCATGGGCCACGCCGCCCGCCACGCCCGACCTGTCGCTCACCGTGCCCGCCGTGTTCGGCCGCCGGGCCGCGGCCACGCCCGACGCGGTGGCGCTGGTGGAAGGCGACGAAGCGATGACCTATGCCGAGCTCGACGCGCGCAGCGACCGGCTCGCACAACGCCTGCAGCGCGCGGGCGTGCAACCGGGCGACCCCGTCGGGATGGTGTTCGAGCGCTCGGTGGCCGCCATCGTCGCCATGCTCGGCATCCTCAAGGCGGGCGCGGCCTACGTGCCGGTGCCGACCGACTTCCCGCCCGAACGCGTCACCACGATGTTCGACCAGGCCGGCGTGACCCGGGTCGTGACGATCGAGGCACTGGCCTCTCTCGTGCCGGCCCACTGCACCGCCGTGCGGATCGACGCGCCCGAAGACAGCGCGGCCCCCACGCCGTGGACGCCGCCGGCCTTCGACGGCGAATCGCTGGCGTACCTCATGTACACCTCGGGCTCGACCGGCGTACCCAAGGGCATCGAGATCAGCCATCGCGCCATCCTGCGGCTCGTCGTCGATGTCGACTACATCGAGCTCGCACCCGGGCGCGCGATGCTGCACGCGGCGCCGCTCGCCTTCGACGCTTCGACGCTTGAGGTCTGGGGGCCGTTGCTCAACGGCGGGCGCTGCGTGATCCACGACGAACGGGTACCCACCGGCGCCGGCCTCGCGCGCACCATCGGCCGCCACGAGGTCCACACCGCCTGGCTCACGGCCTCGCTCTTCAACGCCGTGGTCGACGGCGATCCGCAGCACCTCGCGGGCCTGGCGCACCTGTTCACGGGCGGCGAGGCGCTGTCGGTACCCCATGTGCGGCGCGCGCTCGACGCGCTCCCCGGGCTCACGCTCAGCAACGGCTATGGGCCGACCGAGTGCACGACCTTCGCGGCGACCCATCGCATCGAGCGCGCCGCGATCGCAGCGGGCCCGCGCTCGGTACCGCTCGGGCGCCCGATCAAGGACACCGTGCTGCGCGTGCTGAGCCCGACGCTCGAGCTGCTGCCCAGCGGACTCGTGGGCGAGCTGTGCATCGGCGGACACGGCCTGGCGCGCGGCTATTTGGGCCAACCCGAACTCACGGCCGCGCGCTTCGTGCCCGACCCCTTCGGCGCGCCGGGCGAGCGGCTCTACCGCACCGGCGACCTCGCCCGCTGGCTGCCCGACGGCACCCTCGAGTTCATCGGGCGCATCGACGGCCAGGTCAAGATCCACGGCCACCGCATCGAGACCGGCGAGGTCGAGGCGGCCATCCTCGCGCACCCCGCGGTGCAGTCCTGCGCGGTGGTCGCGCGGCCCGGTCGCGACGGCCACTTGCGCCTGGTCGCCTACCTGGTCGCGCGCACGCAGAAGCTGGCGTGGGACACGCTGCGCGCGCACCTGGCGACCCGCCTGCCCGCGGTGATGCTTCCGTCGGCGCAGGTGTGGCTTGCGCAACTCCCCGTCACGCCCAACGGCAAGCTCGACCGCAATGCCTTGCCCGAGCCGGCCGCCGAGCGCCCCGAACTCGCGCAGCCTTTCGAGGCCGCGCGCGACGCGCTCGAGCAGCAGGTGTGCGACGCCTTCGCACGCGCCCTGGGCATCGACAAGGCCGGGCGCCACGACAACTTCTTCGACCTGGGCGGCAGCTCGCTGCTGGTGCTGCAGGTGCTGGCGGACCTGCAGCGCGAAGGCGCGCCGCCGCTGTCGACCAACCTCTTCTTTCGCCACCCGACGCCGGGCGCCATCGCGGCGCAACTGCAGTCCGCTGGCGAGGCGCCGCAGGCGCCACAACCCGTGCCCGTGCGCGAGGACGCCGCCAGCGTCCCCGAGCCCATCGCTCTCATCGCCACCGCCGGTCGCTTCCCCGGCGCGGGCGATGTGGAGCAGTTCTGGGACAACCTCGTCGCCGGGCGCGACACCATCAGCTTCTTCGACGACGCCAGCCTGGACGCCGGCGTCAGCGAGTCGCTGCGCCGCGATCCGGCCTACGTGCGGGCGCGCGGCGTGATCGACGGCATCGAAGGCTTCGATGCCGCCTTCTTCGGCATCGGCCCGAAGGAAGCCGCGCTCATGGACCCGCAGCACCGCGTGTTCCTCGAGATCTGCTGGGAGTGCCTGGAGCGCGCGGGCTACGTGCCCGACGAAGCGCCGGGCCCGGTGGGCGTGTACGCGGGCACGTACAACGCCACCTACTTCCAGCGCCACGTGGCCTCGCGGCCCGACCTCGTGGAGGCCGTCGGCGAATTCCAGGTGATGCTGGCCAACGAGAAGGACTACATCACCACCCGCGTGGCCAACCGGCTCAACCTGCGCGGGCCAGCGGTGAGTGTCAACACCGCGTGCTCGACCTCGCTGGTCGCGGTGGCCCAGGCCTTCCACGCGCTGCGCACGGGCCAGTGCTACATGGCGCTGGCGGGCGGTGCCTCGGTCACCTGCCCGCCGCGCAGCGGCTACCTCTACAACGAGGGCTCGATGCTCTCGCCCGACGGCCACACGCGCAGCTTCGACGCGCAGGCCAAGGGCACCGTGTTCAGCGACGGCGCCGCCGTGGTGCTGCTCAAGCGGCTGTCCGATGCGCAGGCCGACGGCGACACCGTCTATGCCGTGCTGCGCAGCGCCTGCGTCAACAACGACGGCGGCGCCAAGGCCAGCTTCACCGCGCCCAGCGTAGACGGCCAGGCGGCGGTGATCCGCGCCGCGCTGGCCGCGGCGGACGTGGACGCGCGCAGCATTTCCTACGTGGAAGCGCACGGCACCGCCACGCCGATGGGCGACCCGGTCGAGGTCGAAGCGCTGGCCGTCGCGTACGCCGAGCACACCGACGCACGGGGCTACTGCACGCTGGGCTCGCTCAAGAGCAACGTGGGCCACATGGTCACGGCCGCGGGCGCCGCCGGCCTCATCAAGACGGCGCTGTCGCTGCACCACGAGCTGATTCCGCCCACCGCGCACTTCACGGCGCCGAACCCGGCGATCGACTTCGCGCGCACGCCGTTCCACGTCAGCAACCAGCTGCAGCCGTGGCCGCGGGCCGACCTGCCGCGCCGCGCGGGGGTCAGCTCGTTCGGTGTCGGGGGCACCAACGCGCACGTCGTGCTCGAGGAAGCGCCGGCGCGGCAGGCACGCACCACGCAGCCGGGCGTCCATGTGCTGGCGCTGTCGGCCCGCTCGGAGGCCGCGCTGGCGGTCGCGACACAGCGGCTCGCGACGCACCTGGAGGAACAGCCCGAGCTTTGCCTGGCCGACGCGGCGTTCACCCTGTGCGTCGGCCGCAAGGCCCATGCCTTCCGCCGCGCCGTGGTGGCCGGCGATGCGGCGCAGGCCATCGAGGCCTTGCGCTCGGAGAACACGGCCTGGCGCGTGAGCGACCGGATCGCCGAGCGCGCGCCGCAGCCCGTGCTGATGTTCCCGGGCCAGGGCGCGCAGTACCCGGGCATGGGCCGCGCGCTGCATGCGAGCGACCCGGTGTTCGCGGCCGCGTTCGACAACTGCGTGCGTGCCTTCGACGGCGCGCTGGACTTCGACCTGCGCGAGCGCCTGTTCGCAGACGACCCGCAGGCGCTCGCGCCGACGGCCGTCACGCAGCCCGCGCTCTTCACGCTCGAGTACGCGCTCGCGCGGCGGCTGCTGTCGCTGGGCCTGCGCCCGCACGCGCTGATCGGCCACAGCGTCGGCGAATTCGTCGCGGCCGTGATCGCCGGCGTGATGCGACTGGAAGATGCCGCCCGGCTCATTGCCCGACGCGGCGCGCTCATGCAGGCCCAGCCCGCGGGAACGATGCTGTCGGTGCGCCTGGGCGCGGACGCGCTGGCCGGGCGGCTCGCGGCCTCGCCCCAGGTCTCGCTCGCCGCGGAGAACGCACCCGGCGCCTGCGTGGCCGCCGGCCCCACCGAGGCCATCGCCGAACTCCAGGCCGCGCTCGAAGCCGAGGGCGTCGCCTGCCGGCTGCTGCAGACCTCGCACGCCTTTCACTCCGCCATGATGGATGCCGCGGTGGCGCCCTTCGAGGCGCTCGTGAGCCAGGTGGCGCTGCACGCGCCGCAGATCCCGATTTACTCCACGTTCACCGGCCGCCTGCTCGACAGCGCACAGGCCACGAGCCCGGCCTACTGGGCGCAGCACCTGCGCGGCACCGTGCGCTTCTCGCCGGCGCTGCAGAGCGCGGCAGACGACGCCACCCATCCGGTGTTCGTGGAGGTCGGTCCCCGCAACACGCTGGCCGCACTGGTGCGCCAGCACCGCCTGCCAGGGCTTGCTCCGGCGTCGAAGGCCGGCGCCGTGGCGGTGTCGCTGCTGCACGGCGAACCGGCCGACGAGACCCGGACCCTGCGCCTGGCCGCCGCGCGCCTGTGGACCTGCGGCGCCGAGGTCGATCTCGCCCTGCTCGCACCGCGCGCCGGCGCCCGGCGCGTGTGCCTGCCCACCTACCCGTTCGAACGCAAGCGCCTGTGGGTCGACATCGCGCCCACCGCGCCGGTGTCACCGGCCCTTGCGCCCGCCCTGACTGTTTCATTGGAGCCGATCGTGACCGCTGCAGCGCCCTCGCCTGACCTTCCTCTGCCTTCTTCCCCGCCGCCCGAGGCGTCGCGCGCGGCGTCGGTCGACAGCCGATTGCGGGCCCTGTTCGAAGACATCTCGGGCATCGACATGGCCCAGGCCGAGGGCCAGGCCCCGTTCGGCGAGATCGGGATGGACTCGCTCACGTTGACCCAGGCTGCCACGCAGATCAAGAAGCGCTTCAAGGTCGAGCTGAGCTTCCGCCAGCTGATGGAGAACTACCGCAGCTTCGACGCGCTGGCCGCGTACCTGCTGCAGAGCCTGCCGCCCGAGGCCGAGCCGGTGGCTGTGCCCGCCATGCCCGCCATGCCTGTGGCCTCCGCCGTGCAGGTGTCGATGCCAACGCCACCGCAAGGGCTTGCGCAGCCCACCGGCCTGCTGAACCAGGTGATCGCGCAGCAGATGGAGCTGATGCGCCAGCAACTCGCGCTCCTGTCCGGCGCGGCCGCGCCAGTGGCGGTGGCGGCGATGCCCGTGTCGACCGAGGCCGCACCCGCCGCGCAGCCACAGCCGCCCGCCGAAGCACCGCTTCGCTACGACGTCAACAAGGCCTTCGGCGCCATCGCCCGCATCCACACCCAGCGCACCGCCGAACCCAGCGCGCGGCAGAAGGCACGGCTCGCCACCTTCGTGCGGCGCTATGTCGAGCGCACGCCAAAGAGCAAGCGCTTCACCGAGGACAACCGCGCCCACATGGCCGACCCGCGCGTGGTCAACGGCTTCCGTCCGCTGACCAAGGAGATCACCTACCAGATCGTGATCGAACGCTCCAAGGGTTCCAGGCTCTGGGACCTCGACGGCAACGAGTACGTCGACGCGCTCAACGGCTTCGGGCTGAACCTGTTCGGCTGGCAACCCGACTTCGTGCAGGACGCCGTGCGCGCCCAGCTCGACGCGGGCTACGAGATCGGGCCGCAGCATCCGCTCGCGGCCGACGTGACCCGCCTCATCTGCGAGCTCACGGGCAGCGAGCGCGCCGGCCTGTGCAACACCGGCTCCGAGGCCGTGATGGCGGCGCTGCGCATCGCGCGCACCGTCACCGGGCGCAGCACGGTGGTGGCCTTCACGGGCTCGTATCACGGCACCTTCGACGAAGTGCTGGTGCGCGCCGGCAAGGGCGGCAAGGGCCTGTCGGCCGCACCGGGCGTGATGAGCGGCATGTTCGGCGACATCCGCGTGCTCGACTACGGCACGCCCGAGGCGCTGGCCTTCATCCGCGACAACGCCGCGGACCTGGCGGCCGTGCTGGTCGAGCCGGTGCAAAGCCGCCGCCCCGACTTCCAGCCGCGCGAGTTCCTTCACGACGTGCGCGACGTCACCGCGAAGAACGGCTGCTGCCTCATCTTCGACGAGGTCATCACCGGCTTTCGCAGCGCGCTGGGCGGCGCGCAGGAAATGTTCGGCGTGCGCGCCGACCTCGCCACCTACGGCAAGGTGATCGGCGGCGGTTTTCCGGTGGGCGTGATCGCCGGCAAGCGCGAGTTCATGGACGCGCTCGACGGCGGCGCCTGGCAGTACGGCGACGACTCGATCCCGGGCGTGGGCGTGACCTACTTCGCCGGCACCTTCGTGCGCCACCCGCTCGCGCTCGCCGCGGCCAAGGCCTCGCTCACGCACCTGAAGGAGGCCGGGCCCGCGCTGCAGGCCGGGCTCAACGCAAGCACGACCGCCATGGCCACAGAGCTCTCGGGCTGGTGCCAGGAGGTCGGCGCGCCGATCGAGATCCGTCATTTCGCGTCGCTGTGGCGCGTGAGCTGGCTCGAAGACCAGCCGCTGCAGGACCTGCTGTTCGCCATGATGCGCAGCCGCGGCGTGCACATCCTGGACAACTTCCCGTGCTTCCTCACGAGCGCGCACAGCGCCGAGGACATCGCCTTCCTGCAGCGCGCCTTCAAGGAATCGGTCGCCGAGATGCAGGAATCCGGCTTCCTTCCGCGCCGCGCTCCCGCCCCCACCCGCTTCGACGCGCGCAAGCCCGTCGAGGACGGCAGCGTGCTGGCCCGCGACAGCGACGGCCAGCCGTACTGGTACGTACCCGAAGACGCCGCCTTGCACGAGCGCCTCATCAACGGAAAGGCCGCAGCATGAACGCCGCACTCAAGCCCACCGCGAGCGGTGGCCTCGTCGAATGCATCATCGCGACCACCGAGTCGCAGCGCGAAATCTGGCTCGGCGCCACGCTGAGCCCCGAGGCCTCGATGGCCTACAACGAGTCGGTCGTGCTGCGCCTGCGCGGCGCGCTGGACGGCGACGCCTTGGCGCGCGCCACCGACCGGCTGCTCGAGCGCCACCAGGCGCTGCGCGCCACGATCTCGCCGGACGGCACCTTCATGCTGGTCAGCCCCCCGGCCGGGAACCACCTGGTCCGCCACGACCTGGGCGGGCTCGCGCCCGAAGCCCTCGCGCAGGCGCTGCACGCGGCCCACGACGAGGCGGTCTGCACGCCGTTCTCGCTCGAACACGGGCCGCTGTTCCGGGCGGTGCTGTACCGCCTGGGCGATGACGAGCACGAGCTCGTGATGTCGGCGCACCACGTGGTCTGCGACGGCTGGTCGTGGGCGGTCATCACCGAGCAGCTGGGCCACCTCTATGCCGAGGAAACCGGCATCGGGCTGAAGCTCAAGGCCGCGCCGCTCTTCGCGGACTTCGCCGCCGAGGAAGCCGTCGCGGCCGCGAGCCCCGACATGCAGGCGCACATCGACTACTGGCTGGAGCGCTTCGCCGGCAACACGCAGCCCGTGCTCGACCTGCCGCTGGACCGCCCCCGCCCGGCCGCGCGCACCTTCAATTCGCGCCGCGCCGAGCGCCTGCTCGACCGGCGCGTGGTCGGCGCCGTGCGCATCGCGAGCACCAAGGCCGGCGTCAGCCTGTTCACAGGCCTGCTCAGCGGCTTCGTCGCGACGCTGCACCGCCTCACGGGCCAGGAAGACATCGTGGTCGGCATTCCGACCTCGGGCCAGCTCGCGCACGACGTGCCCGGCCTGGTCGGCCATTGCGTGAACCTGCTGCCGCTGCGCATCGCCGCGCACCCGGCCATGCGCTTCGACGCGCTGATGGACGAATGCAGCACCGCCGTGCTCGACGCCTTCGATCATCAGGCCCTGACCTATGGCGCGCTGCTGGGCCAGCTGTCGCTCGAGCGCGACCCGAGCCGGCTGCCGCTGGTGAGCGTGACCTTCAACGTCGACCCCGACGTGGCGAGCAGCGCGCAGGCCTTCACCACGCTCGACGTGGTGCAGGACACCATCGCCCGCCGCTACGAGAACTTCGAACTCTTCGTGAACCTGCGCCCGCACGCCGGCAGCCTGCAGGTCGAGGCGCAATACAACACCGACCTGTTCGACGACGTGAGCGTGCAGCGCTGGCTCGACATGTTCGAGTGCGTGCTGCAGTCGGCCGCGCACAAGCCCGACGACACCATCGGCGGGCTCGACGTGCTGTCCGCCGGTGCCGCGCGTGCGCTGCTGGCGCTGCAGCCCGCACGCGTGCCGCTGCGCGGCGCGCCGCTGGCGCATGCCGGCTTCGTGGCGCGCGTGCCGCAGCAGCCGCACCGCCCGGCGGTGCGCGACGGCGCGCGCAGCTGCAGCTACGGCGAGCTCGACGCGCTGTCCAACCGCCTGGCGCGTGCGCTGCGCGCGCGCGGCGTGGGCCGCGGCCAGCGCGTGGGGCTGTGCCTGGAACGCAGCCTGGAGATGGTCGTCGCAATGCTGGGCATCCTCAAGGCGGGGGCGTCCTACGTGCCGATGGACACCTCATTTCCGCAGGCGCGGCTGGACCACTACGCCAGCGACGCCACCCTCAGCCTGATGCTGACCTCGTCCGACATCGCGGTGGCGCCGCGCGACTGGCGCGCCGACGCGGACCAGCGCGTCTTCGAGATCGATCGCGACACCGCCTGGCGCCAGCTCTCGGGCGAAGCGCTGCCGCCGAGCAGCGACGACCCGGGCTCCGAAGACGCGGCCTATGTGATCTACACCTCCGGCTCGACCGGCCTGCCCAAGGGCGTCATCGCGCACCACCGGGGCGTGGCGCACCTGCTGCAGTGGATGCAGCGCGAATCGGGCATCGGCCCGTCCGACCGCATCGCCGCCGTCACCACGCTGTCGTTCGACATGGCCGTGCCCGACCTGCTGCTGCCGCTGGCGGCGGGCGCCGAGCTGGTGATGGTGCAGCGCGAGGTCGCCATGGACGGCAACCGCCTGTCGCAGGCGCTCGACGACGAACAGATCACGCTGCTGCAGGCCACGCCCGGCATGTGGCAGCTGCTGCTCGATGCCCAGTGGGCCGGCGGCACGCCCGGTTTTCGCGGCTGGACCGGCGGCGAGGCGCTGCGCCCGAGCATGGCGCTGGCGCTGTGCGAGCGCATGGAAGGCCTGTGGAACGGCTACGGCCCGACCGAGACGACGGTGTACTCCACGGCCTGGCATGTGCGTCCCGAAGAGATCGCCTCGCGCGGCATCTCGATCGGCAGGCCCGTCGACAACACCGAGATCTGGATCCTCGACGCCGACCTGCAGCCCTGCCCGATCGGCGTGCCTGGCGAAATCTGCATCGCGGGCGAAGGCGTCTCACTGGGCTACCTCGACCGCCCCGCGCTGACCGCCGAGCGCTTTGTCACGGTGCGCATCTTCGGCGCCACGAAGAAGGTCTACCGCTCCGGCGACCGCGGCCGCTGGCGCAACGACGGGCTGCTCGACCACCTCGGCCGGCTCGACTTCCAGGTCAAGGTGCGCGGCTACCGCATCGAGCCCGGCGAGATCGAGGTGCGCTGCTGCGAAGTGGCCGGCGTCTCGCGCAGCGTGGTCGTGGCCCGCGAGGACAACCCCGGCGACGTGCGCCTGGTGGCCTACCTGGCGCTGCTGCCCGGCGGCGGCTTCGACCTCGATGCGCTGATGGTGCACCTGCGCAAGCACCTGCCGGCCTTCATGCTGCCGCAGCACGTGGTGACGCTCGACGCCCTGCCCACGCTGGCCAACGGCAAGGTCGACCGCGTCTCGCTGCCGCCGCCGCAGGCGGTGGCGCGCAACGAGGTGCGGCGCGGCGCCGGCCCGCGCAACGCGCACGAACGCAAGGTGCTCGCGGTCATGGAGAAGGTGCTGAGCCTGCCGGGCCTGGACATGCACGACAACTTCTTCACCATGGGCGGCCACTCGCTGCTGGCCGCGCGGCTCACCACGCTGCTGAGCCGCGAGTTCCAGGTCACGCTGCCGCTGCGCGCGCTGTTCGAGGCGCCCACAGCCGAGAAGCTGACCGCGGTCATCGAGGCGCTGCAGGGCGCGGGCGTCGGCCTGCAGGCGCCCATTGCCTGCCACCCGGATCGCCGCAGCGCGCCGCTCACGCCCTCGCAGGAACGCATCCGCTTCATGGAGCAGCTGTACACGGGCCGGTCGGTCTACAACGCACCCTCGGCCCAGCGGCTCACCGGCAAGCTCGACGCGGCGCGCTTCGAAGGCGCGCTGCGCGAGATGATCCGCCGCCAGCCGTCGCTGCGCACGCGCATCGGCTTCGACGAGGACACGGGGCGGCCCATTCAATCGATCGCAGCGTCGGTGGAGTTCGCCCTGCCGCTGGTCGACCTGCGCGGCCTGCCCGCTGACCAGCGCGAGGCCGAGCTGGTCGAGCAGATGCAGGAGCTGGCCGACCAGCCGCTCGACATCCACAGCGCACCGATGATGCGCGCGACCCTGTTCCAGCTCGACGACAACGAGCACGTCTTCCTGTTCGTGCCGCATCACCTGATCTGGGACGGCTGGTCCTTCGACCTGATGCAGCGCGAGCTGGGCGCGTTCTACGACGCCGCCGAACGCGGCCGCCCGCACAACCTGCCCGCGCTCGCCACCACCCATGGCGACTATGCCGAGTGGCTCGAGAAATGGCTGACCGAGCCCGCCTGCGAGGAGCAGCTCGCGTTCTGGCGCGGCCGGCTCGCAAGCGCCAGGGCCGTGCGCCCGCCCCGCACCGACATGCCGCGCCGCGCGGGCAAGAGCGGCCAGGGCGGCGCGCACTGGATCCACATCGACCTGCAGAGCACGCAGCGGCTGCGCGAGGTGGCGCGCGACATGGACGTGACGCTCAGCATGCTGACCTTCGGCATCTACGCGCTGACCATGGCCCAGGCGACCGGCAACGACGCCATCGTCATCGCGAACCCGGTGCGCGGGCGCCAGCAGGCCGAGACGGAAGACGTCATGGGCTTCTTCAACAACGTGCTGCCAGTCTCGCTCGCGGTCGACATGGCGCTGCCGCTGCCCGACTTCATGCGCTACGTGAAGCAGGAGCTGCTGTCGATGATGAACCACCAGCAGGTGCCGTTCGAGCGCCTGATGGCCGAGCCCGGCTATGCGGGGCAGATCAAGGCCTCGGGGCCCTACCAGGCGATGTTCTCGTTCCAGGACGCCCGCGAACGCGCGCGCACCGTCGGCAGCCTGCAGACCCGCCAGGTGCACGTGATGCAGCACGGCGCCACCGACGACGTCGGCGTGTGGCTGATGGACAAGCCGCACGGCCTGGAAGGCGCGCTGCTCTACAACGCCGACGTGTACCTGCGCGAGACCGGCGCCCAGCTGCGCGAGCGTTATCTCGAGGTGCTGGCCCGCGTCGCCGACCACCCCAATGCCACGCTCGCCGAGATCGCCAGCGCCGAAGGCTCGGCCAGCGCACGCTATCTGCGCAAGCTGGTGGCCGACGAGGCGGACAAGAGTGCGCCGGCCGAGCCCCTCAACGGCGACGCGCGCGAGGCGAAGCGCGGACTGCTCAGCCCCGAGCACGCCCAGCTGGCCCAGATCTGGGCCGACGTGATCGGCATCGACGTCGACGAGATCCGCGCCAGCGACAACTTCTTCGACCTCGGCGGCGACTCGCTGCTGGTGCTGCGCGCCGTGCAGCAGGCGGCGCAGACGCTCGGGCACCGCGTGGAGCCGCGCCGCTACCTGTTCGAGAACCTCGGGCAGATCGCGTCCTCGGCGCACGGCACACCGCACGGCGTGCCTTCGGACCTCGCCGACCTGGCCGCCGGCACGGCCGCGCATGCACAGCGCGGCGGGCTGCTCGGCGCACTCGGCAGCTGGCTGCGCAAGGGGTGACCATGACCGGCGCCGCCAACGCACTGTCCATCGACGCACCGGTCTGCCGGTACGTCGAGCTGGACAGCTTCACCGACACCCTGCCCGCCCAGGTCCTGTCGGAGGAAGAGCGCGCACGCGCCGAGAACCTGCGCTTTCCCGTCGACCGGCAGCGCTTCGTGGCGGCCCATGTCGCGCTGCGCCAGGCGCTGTGCGCGTACACGGGCCTGGCCCCCGACGCACTGACGCTGGCCATCGGCGCCTTCGGCAAGCCGTCGCTCGCGGGGCATCCGCGCACCCAGTTCTCGCTGAGCCACAGCCAGGGCCTGGCGCTGATCGCCATCGGCGGTCGCGGCCCGCTGGGCGCCGACGTCGAGCTGCTGCGCCCGATGCCGGACGCGGCCGACCTGGCGGCGGCGCATTTCACGCGGCGCGAACAGGAGGCGCTGGCCGCCCTGCCCGCCGACGAACGCGACCGTGCCTTCCTGACCTGCTGGACCCGCAAGGAAGCCTGCCTGAAGGCCATCGGCGTGGGCCTGCTGGTGTCGCCGCAGAGTTTCGACGTGGGCCTGGCACCGGACAGCCGCAGCGTCGAGCTGCCGGTGGCCGGACGCATCCTGGTGCTGGCGCTGGGGCCGGCGCCCGCACGGGCGGACAGCGTGGGCTCGCTCGCCGAATGGCGCCATACCGAAGCCCGCGCGCGGCCCTCGCAGGCCGACCCCGAAGGCCGCCGCACGCGCCCCCTGAATCCGCGCAAGGGCATGAGCGAGGCGCGATGCGCAGGGGGTGTCGCATGACCCTCTTCACGCCGCTCATGTTCGGGCCGGCCTCGCGCCAGGTCTTCGGCGCGTTCCACGCCGCCGACGACCACCGGGGCGAGCCCACCGCGGTGCTGCTGTGCCCGCCTTTCGGGCAGGAGGGCCTGCGCACCCACCGCTTCTTCAAGGTGCTGGCCGAACGCCTCGCGCGCGCCGGCATCGCCACGCTGCGCTTCGACTTCTACGGCTCCGGCGACTCGCCGGGCGACGAGAGCGAGGGCGAGCTCGACGGCTGGCGCCGCGACCTCTGCGCGGCGCACGAGGAGCTGCGGCGGCACGCACCCCATGCCGCCATCGTGTGGATCGGCGCGCGGCTGGGTGCCACCCTGGCCGTGCTGGCCGCGCGCAACGGGCGCTGCGACCCGGCGCGGCTGGTGCTCTGGGAGCCGGTGATCGACGGACCGGGCTACGCGCGCCTGCTGCGCGAGCGGCACGTCGAGGCGATCGACACGACCTTCTGCATTCCCGACCTGTCCTGGCGCCGCAGCCTCGCGCGGGAACCGGACGCGCTGCCCGAGGAGGCGCTGGGCGTGCGTCTCTCGCCGGCGCTGCAGGCGCAGTTGCGCGCCCTCACGCCGCAGTCGCTGCCGCTCACGGCCCTGCACGACACCCTGGTGCTGGCCCCGCCCGACGACACGTCCACCGCGCAATGGGCGGCCGAGCAGCAGTCGCGCCACATGCCGGTGCGCCTGGCCTACCTGAGCCACCCGCTGGACTGGACGTCCGACCCCTTTCCCCACAGCGCGATGGTGCCGGCCGATGCGCTCAACCGCCTGCAGGGAGCCATCCATGAATGACATGACGCAGACCCCGGTGTGCTTCGGCCCCGGCAACGCACTGATGGGCATGCTCACCGTCCCCGCGCAGCGCGCGGCGGCGCCGGTCGCCTGCCTGATGTTCAACATGGGCGCGAACCACCGCGTCGGGCCGCGCCGCATCAACGTGAAGCTGGCGCACCTGCTGGCCGCGCGCGGCGTGGGCAGCCTGCGCTTCGACCTGGGCGGCATCGGCGACAGCGAGGCGCTGAACACCGGGCCCGACCTGCAGACGCGCGCGGTGCACAGCCTCCAGGCCGCCATGGACCTCGTGCAACGCATGCAGGGCATCGGCCAGTTCGCGACCGTGGCCATGTGCTCGGGCGTGGAGCACGCCATGTCGGCCGCCGCGGTGGACGCGCGCATGGTGGCGCTCTCGCTGTTCGACGGCTTTGCCTTCCCGCAGCGGCGCACGCGCTGGGAGCTCACGGTGCGCCGCGCGCTCGCGGCGCCGCTGCACCCGTCGTTCCCGGGCAAGGCGCGGCGCTGGGTGCTGCGCCATCTGCCGGGCAGCACGGTGGGCAAGCCGCTGCCGGGCTACTTCGTGGACCGGCGGCCGCCCAACGTCAACGCGATCTGGTTCGAAGCCACGATGAAGCGGCTGGTCGAACGCGAGGTGGCGGTGCAGCTGCTGTATTCGGGATCGCTGCATGTCTGCGACCGCGACCGCGACCAGCTCGGCGCCCTGCGCCGCGAACCGTTCATGCAGGGCCTGCAGTACGAGTTCATGCGGGACGTGGACCACACCGTCTGCACGGTGAAGGGCCAGCAGCTCTTCCTGCAGTCCGTCGGCGACTGGGTCGTCGAGCACTGTCTGGCCACCGGCAGCCCGCAGCGGCAGGACCGCCCGGCGACAGGCACCCCGCGCGCGATCCCGGCCACGCTCGCCGCGCCCTGAAACAACAACCGAAGCCAAGGAGATTGCCATGACATCCGCAACCCCAGCGAACCCGCGCGGCGAGCGCCTCCTCGCCACCGAGGGCGCCCGCGCCCTTCCCGGTGGCCGCTTCCGGTCGCGCGCCATGGCGCTGCTGCTGTCGCTCGGCTTGTGCGGCTGCGCACCCGGCTTCGGCACGCCGGGCCCGCTGCAGTCGGCCGACGGCACGGCCGGCGGCAGGATCGCGGCCATCACGCCGGAGCTGGTCCGTGCGCAACTCGCCGGCAACACGGGCATCCCGCCCGACGTGAAGGCGCTGTTCGGCCGGCCCGCGCCCTACACCATCGGGCCGGGGGACGTGGTGGGCATCACCGTCTACAACAATCCCGAGCTGCAGCCCAACCTGGGCGCGGTGATCGCGCAGCAGAGCGACCCGACCGGCGTCACCGTGGCGCCGGGCTTCATCGTCGATGCCGCAGGCGAGATCAGCTTTCCCTACATCGGCCGCACCCGGCTGCAGGGCCTGACGGAAAGCGGTGCGTCCGAACTGATCGCCAAGCGCATCGGCAGCATCATCAAGGCACCGCTGGTGAGCGTGCGCATCCAGTCGTTCCGCAGCCAGCGCGCCTATGTCGAGGGCGAGGTCCGCACGCCGGGGCTGCAGATCTTCACGGACATCCCGATGACGCTGTCCGAGGCGCTCAACCGCGCGGGCAGCATCACCGCCGGGGGCGACCGTTCGCATGTGACGCTCACGCGCGGCGACCGCACGGTGGTCATCGACCTGATGCAGCTCAAGCGCTTCGGCGCCGACGCCAACAACATTCCGCTGCGCAACGGCGACATCGTGTACGTCGGCAGCCGGGACGACAGCCGCATCTACGTGATGGGCGAGATCCTGCGGCCCTCGGCGCTGCTGATGCGCAACGGCCGCATGAGCCTGAACGAGGCCCTCGGCGATGCGGGCGGGCCCGACCTGCTCACGGCCGACCCCGGGCAGATCTACGTGATCCGCAACTCGCCGCAGACGCCCGACACGCCGCAGATCTTCAGCCTGAACGCGAAGAACCCGGCCGCGCTCGCACTGGCCGACCGCTTCGAGCTGCGGCCGCGCGACGTGGTCTACGTCGACCGCGTGCCGCTGGTCTCGTGGAACCGGGTCGCCAACCTGATCCTTCCCGCCGCCCAGGTGATCAACCTCGCGCGCGACACCGCCCGCAGCAGGTAGGCCGCGCAGCCCCGGCCCGAACACGACAAAGAAGGTGAAGCCCATGAATGCGCGTTGGTACCCCCCGCTTCCCGCACCGTACAGCCCGGAACCCGAGCGCCCGCACTCGCGGTTCAAGGAATACGTCGACCTGATGCTGGACAACCGATGGCTGATCGCCTCGGTCACCGCCGCGGTGCTGGTGCTGGGCGCGGGCTACGCGCTCTTCGGGCCGCGCGTGTACGAAGCGAACGTGCTGATCCAGCTCGAGGACGCCGAACGTTCGCCCGGCGGCGCGGGCGATGCCGCGGTCAACGGCGTGGGCGTGAAGACGCCGACCTCGGGCGAGGCCGAGATCCTGAAGTCGCGCATGGTGCTCGGCCAGGCGATCGAGAACACCAAGCTGTTCATCAAGGCACGGCCGCACTACATCCCGGTCGTGGGCGCCTTCATCGCACGGCATTCGAAGACGCTGTCCAGGCCGGGCTTCCTCGGCATGCGCGGCTACGTGTCGGGCACCGAGCGGATCGCGGTCGCGCAGATGGACGTGCCGCCGGCCCTCGAGGGCAAGAAATTCCTGCTGACCACTGGCAAGGACGGCACCTACACCCTCACGCACCCCGACCTCGACACCCCGCTGCACGGCCGGGTCGGTGAGCCGCAGGACAGCTCGGTGCCGGGCGGCACGGTCCACCTGCTCGTGGCCTCGATCGACGCCCGGCCCGGCGGCGCCTTCGAGCTGACGCGGCATTCCACGCAGCTCACCATGCTCGAGCTGCAGCGCGAGCTGCGCGTGATCGAGAAGGGCAAGCAGTCCAGCGTGATCGACGTGAGCTGGCAGACCGACGACCGCGAGCATCTGGCAAACCTGCTCAACGAAGTGGCGCGCCTGTACATGCGCCAGAACATCGACCAGAAGACCGCGCAGGCCGAGCGCACGCTGAACTTCCTGGGCACCGAGCTGCCCAAGTTCAAGCAGCAGCTGGAACAGTCTGAAGAGGCCTACAACCAGTACCGCAACCAGAACGGAACCATCAGCCTGGACGACGAGGCGCGCAACGCGCTGTCGCAGAACGTCGACCTGCAGGCCAAGCTGCTCGACGCGCGCCAGAAGCGCCTGGACCTGGCGAGCCGCTTCACCAGCCAGCACCCGATGCTGATCACGCTCGACGCGCAGATCGCCTCGTTGCGCAAGGAGCTGGGCGGCGTGGACAACCGCATCCGCCGCATGCCGATGCTGCAGCAGAACTCGCTGCGCATGCAGCGCGACATCAAGGTCAACACCGAGCTCTATTCATCGCTCTTGAACAGCTCGCTGCAGATGCGCCTGGCCCGCGAAGGCCGCATCGGCAACGTGCGCGTGCTCGACCAGGCACTGTCGCCCGAGAAGCCGGTGCGGCCCAAGGCGGTGATCGTGATGGCGCTGGCGCTGGTCGTGGGGCTGTTCCTGGGCGCGGTCACGTCGGTGCTTCGCAAGGTGCTCAAGAACACGGTCGCCACCCCCGACGAGATCGAGATGCGCACCGGCCTGAACGTCTACAGCACGATCGCACTCAGCACGCGGCAGGGCACGCTCGACCGCGCCATCCGCCAGGGCAAGCCCGGCGTGAAGCTGCTGGCGGCCTCGCACCCGGACGACCCGGCGCTCGAAGGCGTGCGCAGGCTGCGCACCGCGCTGGGCTTCCTGATGGCGGGCGCGCAGAACAACCGCATCCTGCTGACCAGCGCCACGCCGGGCGCGGGCAAGACCTTCCTGTCGGCGAACTTCTCAGCCGTGCTGGCGGCCTCCGGCAGGCGCGTGCTGCTGATCGACGCCGACATGCGCCGCGGCAAGCTGGCGAGCCAGTTCGGGCTCAAGGCGACCACCGGCCTGTCGGAGCTGATCGCCGGCACCGCCACGCTCGCGCAAGCGGTGCATGCGCAGGTGCTGCCGCACCTGGACGTGATCACCACCGGCAAGCTGCCGCTCGATCCGGCCACGATGATGGGTTCCAGTGCGTTCACGCGGTTGCTGGAGACCCTCTCGGCGCTGTACGACGCCGTGGTCATCGATGCGCCGCCGATCCTGCTGGCGACCGAGACCGTGGCGATGTCACCGGACGTGGGCACCCTGATGCTCGTGGCCCGCGCCGGCGACAGCGAACTGGGCGACCTGGTGGAGAGTGCCAAGCGGCTGGCGCACGTGGGCGCGGCGTTCCACGGCGTGGTGCTCAACGCGCAGGACGCGCGGCAACGCCACAACGCCTACGGCTACGACTACGGGCCCTACGGCCTGCCGCCGAACATCTATCCGCCCGCGCTGGGGCACACCCCCCGCGCCGAACCGGAGCGCGCGACATCATGAGCACGCACCTTTCACGCACGCCGCACCGCAGCGCCGCCCGCCCCGTGCCGGTGGGCGGCTCGCGGCTCCTGCAGGCCGCCAAGCGCGCCATGGACATCCTCCTGGCGGGCGCCTTCTTCCTGTTCCTGGGTTGGGCCTACGCGCTGATCGCCCTCGGCGTGCTGCTGACCTCGGGCGGCCCGGCCATCTACGTGCAGCCGCGCTACGGCCGGGACGGGCGAATCTTCCGCTTCTACAAGTTCCGCACCATGGCGCCCGACGCCGATGCCCTGCTGGCCCGCCACCTGCGCGAGAACGACGCAGCGCGGCGCGAATGGGAGAAGTTCCAGAAGCTCGAGCACGACCCGCGGATCACCCGCTTCGGCGCCTTCCTGCGCCGCTACAGCATCGACGAGTTCCCGCAGTTCTGGAACGTGCTCAAGGGCGACATGAGCATGGTCGGCCCGCGCCCGTGCATGTTTGCGCAGAAGGAACTCTACGGCCCCTACTGGGCGTACTACTGCGCGGTGCGCCCGGGCATCACGGGCCTGTGGCAGATCAGCGGACGCAACGAGGTGAGCTACCGCCGCCGCGCCGCCATGGACGCCGAGTACGTCGCCACGCTGTCGCTGCTGCGCGACGTGGTGATCCTGCTGAAGACCTTCCGCGTCGTGCTCGGGGCGCGCGGTTCGCGCTGAGACCCGCAGTCCCCTCTTCCTTCACTGAAAGAACGCCATGCGAATCTATGTTGCAGGTCATCGCGGAATGGTCGGCCAGACGCTCACGAGGCGCCTGGGCGAACTCGGCCACGAGGTCGTGACGCGCAGCCACGCCGAGCTCGACCTGCTCGACCAGGCGGCGGTCGCGCGCTTCTTCGCGACCGAGCGCATCGACCAGGTCTACGTGGCGGCGGCCAAGGTCGGCGGCATCCACGCCAACATGACCTACCCCGCGCAGTTCATCTACGAGAACCTGCTGATCGCGGCCAACCTCACGCACCAGGCCTTTCTCGCCGGCGTCAAGCGGCTGCTGTTCCTCGGCTCGAGTTGCATCTACCCGCGCCTGGCCGAACAGCCGATCCGCGAAGAGGCCCTGCTCACCGGCAAGCTCGAGCCCACCAACGAGCCCTACGCGATCGCCAAGATCGCGGGCATCAAGCTGTGCGAGAGCTACAACCGGCAGTACGGCGCCACGCACGGCGTCGATTTCCGCAGCGTGATGCCGAGCAACCTCTACGGGCCCGGCGACAACTACCACCTGGAGAACAGCCACGTGGTGCCGGCGCTGATCCAGCGCTTTCACCTGGCCAAGATCAGCCGCACGCCGAGCGTGCTGATCTGGGGCAGCGGCCGGGCGCGGCGCGAATTCCTCTACGTGGACGACATGGTCGAGGGCTGCCTGGACGTGATGAACCTGTCGCGCGCCGCCTACGACCAGCACACCGATCCGATGCGCGGCCACATCAACCTCGGCACGGGCGAGGACGTCTCGATCGCCGAGCTGGTGGAGCACATCCGCGAGGTGGTGGGCTACGAAGGCAGCATCCACTACGACCTGGCACAGCCCGACGGCGCACCGCGAAAGCTGCTGGACGTGTCGCGCGCAGCCAGCTTCGGGTGGCGCGCCACGGTGCCGCTGGCCGAAGGGCTGCGCCGCACCTATGCGGACTACCAGACGGCGCGCCGGACCGCCGCCGAGGCTGAGCACGCCTGAAGCAGAAACGGACCTCGCCATGAGAACCCTCGTCTTCTGGTCCGGCATCGTCTGCGCCGCGCTGTGCGGGCTGATCGATCCTGTCTGGGGCTACGGGGTGGTGTTCGTGCTGACGGTGGTGCAGCTGTCGATGCTGGGCACCGCCAGCGACAGCGTGTTCCTGCTGATCCATTACACGGCGGTTCTCATCTACTTCTCGCTGGCGCCGGCGATGCAGATCGCGACCGACACCGACTTCTGGGAGGTCGGCATCGTCGGGCAGGCCGCGCACACGCAGGGGCTGATGCTCGTGCTGCTGTACATGGCCGGCGTGGAAGCCGCCCGGCTGGGCCTGCCCGAGCCGCCCGCCACGCCCCGGCCGGCGCAGCGCGCGCTCAGTGCCGGCGTCGCCCACCCCTTCCTGCTGCTGGCCTGCCTGGAGGTGGCGTTCGCCATGCTCTTCCTGCGCCCCGACATGAACTTCACGGCGCGCGGCGTGATTTCCGAAGAAGAAAGCGCGCCGGTCCAGTACATCGTCTATTCCACGCTGCCCAAGCTCATGGTGCTGCTGTGCTGCGTGGCGCTCGCGATCCACGCCACGCGCCAGCGCACGCTGTGGGCCTGGTGCGTCGCGGGCCTCGCCTTCGCGCTGGCCGCCATCGCCGCGAACCCGGTCAACACGGCGCGCCAGGTCATCCTGATCGGGCTGCTTCCGCTGCTCATCCACGCCCTGGGACGGCGCCACCGGTGGACGCTCGCCGCCGTGATCTTCGGCGCCATCGCGGGCCTGGGCCCGGTGCTGAACCTGATCTCGCGGGACGCCATGTGGGGCGCGGAGCTGGCGTCGTACCCCTTCAGCCAGGACTTCGACGCGATGTTCGTCGTCGCGGGCATCCTGGAGCGCGCGCCCTCGCCCGACCTCGGCTACGGGCGCTACCTGCTCTCGGCCTTCTCCTTCATCCTGCCGCGCGAACTGAAGATGTTCCCGGGCTACGACCCGCTCGGCTGGCCGGCCGTGCTGGGCAACTTCTCGCAGAGCAACCTGTCGCTGCCGCCCTTCACCACCGCCTACTTCGACTTCGGGCTGGCGGGCCCGGCCCTGCTTGGCTTCGCGGTCTCGGCGCTCTTTCGCCTCGTCGACAAGGCTGTCGACCCGCAACGCACGCTGACGGCCGGCTACCTGTGCGCGCTGGTGCTGCTGGCGGCCTACGTGCCGTTCCTGCGCGGGCCGATCCTGGGCTGGGGACCGTTCGCCGTCTCGGGGCTGGTCGCGGCCGTCGTCGCCGGCAGCCTCGCGGCGTGGTTCCGCAGGCCGGCCCCCCGCCCGGCGCGCGCCAGCCTGCCGACCGCATGAGAACGCACGCACGCAGGAGCGACCATGGCCACCTACCTCTTCTACGACACGATCCGGCTCAACGCGTCGGCGGGCGGGGTGCTGAACGTGTCCGAGGTGCTGCTCGAGAGCATGCGCGACGCGCCGGGCCACGAGGTGCAGCCGATCAGCGAGCGCCATCCGCACCTGTACGCGGCCGCACGGCGGCTGAAGATCAGCCGCTTCATCCTCGACACACTGCTCTACAACATCCACCTGATGCGCGGGTGGCTGCGCGGGGAGCGCGTGTACTCGCTGTTCCCGAACTACTTCCTGCCCTTCTCGCTGCTGGCGCCCTTCGGCCGCCACCGGGATTCGATCGTGGTGGTGCACGACGTGCAGTACAAGTCGTACCCGCAGTACTTCAGCGCGCGCAAGCGCCTCTGGCTCGACTGGAACCTGCGCCGCGTCGCGCGCAGCGCCGCCGACGTGGTCTTCATCAGCCGCAGCAGCCAGGAAGATTTCGAGCGGCACTTCAGGCGCTGCGAGCACCCGGCGGTGATCTTCAATCCCGTGGATGCGGGTGCCGTCGCCGCTAGCGCCGACAGCACGGCAGCGCCCGACGGGCGCTACCTGATCGCGGCCTACCACTACTACCCGCACAAGAACTTCGAAGGCATCCTGAAGCTCTTCGTGCGCATGAAGCGCCAGGGCCTGGTCGACTACCTCGACATCACCGGCAACGGCGCCAAGGAGGTCGAACGCATGATCTCGGCCATGGCGCCCGCGTTCCGCGGCTGCGTGCGACACCGCGGGCTGGTGTCGCGGGACGAACTCCTGCGGCTGTACCGGGGCGCGACGGCCTTCATCTCGCTGTCCACCTTCGAGGGCTTCAACCTGTCGGCCGCCGAGGCGGCCACGCTGGGCGTGCCGCTGCTGCTCTCGGACCTTCCGGTGCACCGCGAGCTCTTCGCGGGCTACGCGTTCTTCATCGGCAACGAATTCGTCGGCCTCGGCAGCATCGAGCGCTACCTGGCCGCGCACCAGCGCACACGCCCCGCATGGTCGCTCTCCCGGGCCTGCACGCCGGGCGCGGTGGCCGCGAGTTACCTCAGGCTGAAGCGCGGCGACGCGTCGCTGGCGAGGGCCACGCCATGACGAACCGCGCACGCTCCCTGCTTCGCGCGCTCGCGGCGCTGGCGCTCGGGCTGGCCGCGTGGGCGCGGCCGGCCGTCGCCGCACTGCCCGAAACGCAGGGCGTGCCGGGCTTCGGCGTGATGGTGCATTACCTGCCCGACAAGCAGTCCATCGCCGGCATCGGGCGCTTCGACGTCGACGCCTTCGCCGCCGAACTCGCCGGGATGCGCGCCAGCCATCTCATCCTCACGCTCGGACAGAACAACGGCCAGTTCATCGCGCCGAACGCCGCCCTCGAAGCGCTGTGCCCGCGCAGCGCCGCGCACCGTTCGCCGCGCGACCTGCCGATGGAGATCGGCCGCGCGCTGCGCCGCCACGGCATCGCGCTGATCCTCTACCTGCCGTTCCGTGCGCCGCAAGGGGATGCCTACCTGATGGAATGCCTGGGCGACGTCTCCGAGCAGCAGCCACCGCCGACGCGCTTCATCGCCGCCTGGTCGGCGGTGATCGACAGCTGGTCGCAGCACTACGGCCCACTCGCCACCGGCTGGTGGTTCGACGGCGTCTACAACACGACGGGCATGACGGCGCGCGACTGGGAGCGGTTCTGCGCTGCCGCGCGCAGCGGCGCACCCACCCGGTGGCTGGCCTTCAACGCCGGCGAGGGGGCGGCGCGCTTCAGCCTCAAGAGCGCGCCGTGCCAGAACCTCATGGCGGGCGAGTACCTGCAGCCCGCCGCACGCCTGGCCTCGCCGCCCTCCGAACTCCGGCTGCATGTGCTGACGCCGCTGGGCGCCTCCTGGGCCCAACCGAGTGCGCCGCGCTTCTCGGCCGCGCAGCTGCGCAGCTGGATCGGCGACGCGAACGCGCGGGGCGGAATGCTCACGCTCGACATGCCGCTGGACGCCGACTTCCACTTTCTTCCCGCCCACGTCGCGCTGGTACGCAGCGCCACCGCGCCGCGGCCCTGACCCGTACCAACCCGCTTGCCCGACCATGGACCACGCCCTCCCCTTCATCGTTGTGGAAGACCGCCAGAACACGGCCCTGCGCCTGTGCTGCGAATCCGCGGCCATGGCGCAGGAGCAGCTGGTCGTCCTGTCGGATACGGACGCTGGGCCCGCGTACGAACGCTTCTGCCAGGCCTACGTGCACCTGTCGAGCAACACGCCGGCGTTCGAGAAGATCTGCTTCCGGCGCTACTTCCTCCTGGCGAACCATCTCGCAGCGCACCCCGATTGCCGTGCCTTCGTGCTGATCGACAGCGACGTGCTGCTGTTCAACGGCGTCGGCGCCCACATTGCGCGCCTGGTGGGCAGTGCCGATTTCTCCGGCTCCAGCATCCTGCCCACGGACGGCTGGAACCCCTGCCAGATCTCGCCGCACGTGAGCTACTGGACGGCGGCCGGCCTGCAGGACTTCGTCGCCTGCCTCCTGCGCATGTACAGCACGCCCGCCGGCCTGCACCAGCTGCGCGAGATCGCCGAGCGCTTCGCGACCCGCAGCGTGCGCGGCGGGGTGTCCGACATGACGCTGCTGTACCTGTGGGCGCAGGCCAGCGGCAACACGGTGCCGATCAACCGGGTGTTCGACGGCCAGGTGATCGACCACAACGTCAACGGCGGCACCAACCACTTCGTGCGCGAGTTCCGCGTGCGCGGCGGCGCCAAGCGCCTGGCCTTCGTCGACGGCCAGCCCTGCCTGCAGACGCCGGCGGGCGACACGGTGCGCGTGCTCGCGCTGCACTTCCAGGGCGCCGCCAAGCTGGCGATGCAGCCCGCGCTGCATCGCCGCGTGTACACGGTCGCGGCGCTGACCTGGGCACTGCAGATGGCGCGCCGGGCCAAGAACAACGCGCACCGGATCGCCTCGCGCGCGCGCCGCATGGCCGACACCCTGGGCTTCGCAGACGCGCCGGCGGCCAAGCACCCTGCGGACGGGAGCACGCCATGAAGCCAGCCGCCGGCACCTCGTTCGCCCTGCCCGGCATCCGCCTGGCGCAGCGCCTGGGGCTGGGGGCGCTCGCGTCGCGGCTGTATGTGTACCTGTCGGGTTTCCTGGCGATCTTCCTGATCGCGGCGCAGGTGGCGCCCGCGCGCTTCGGCGAGTACTCCGTCTACCAGTCGGTGCTCGAAGTGGCGCTGGTCGTGGGCACGCTGGGCAGTTCGCTGCTGTTCTCGCGCAATGCCGCGAGCGTGCCGCCCCGCGTGACCCGCGGCGACCTGGTGCGCACGCTGGCGATCGGGCTGCCGCTGGCCGCACTGCTCGCGGCCGGCGTCGTGGGGGCGCAGCGCCTGCCGGTGGCCGGTGCGCCCTTCGTGCTGATCGTGCTGTCGCTCGCGGTCTTCGCCTTCAACAGCCTGCGCCTGTCGTACAGCCGGGGCCTGGGCCATGCGGGCCTGCTCAACCTGGAGTCGGGCGTGCGCGCGACCGTGCTGGTGCTGGGCGTGGCGACGCTCGCTGCGCTCGGCCTGGAGATCGGCGTGGCGCACCTGCTCGCCATCAACCTGCTGGCCTTGGTGCTCGTGGGCGCGGCCATCTTCCTGCCGGCGAACGGCGCGGCGCCGCCGGCCGGGCCGCCCGTGCTGGCGCTCGCGTCGCAGGCCAGCGCCACGGTGTATGCGCTGCTGACCTTCCTGCTGCGCAAGTCGGACCTGCTGCTCGTGGCGCTCTTCATGCCGCTGGGCTACGTGGGCGCGTTCAAGCTGGCCTTTCTTCTGGCAGAGGCGCCCTCGCAGTTCGTGCAGGCCTTTCTCGTCACGAAGACGCCGGCGATGCTGGACGCCAACGCGGGCAACCTGACGATCGAGAAGCTGCGGCTGGCGCGGCATTCGTTCCTGCTCGGCTGCGTGCTCTTCGTGGGGCTGGCGGGGCTGATGGCGGTGGCCGCGCCGCTGCTGAAGCTCGGCCCCGATGCGCGCGACATCTTCGTGTGCATCGCGCCGTACTTCCTGCTGAGGACCTACACGGTCCATCACGAAACGATGCTCGCGCTCAACGCCACGATGGGCTCGCTCGGGTGGTGGACGCTGCTGGAGTTCGCGCTGCGGCTGGCCTCGTATGGCGTCGTGATCTCGCTCTTTCCGGACAAGCCGCACTACGTCTTCTTCATCGCCTTCGTCACCGACTTCGTGCTGTACGAGCTGCGCATGCGCGCGCTGTTCGGCTTCTTTCCGATCGTGCGCCTGCTGCGCCCGGCCATGGGGAGGTCGCCGTGAAGATCCTGCTGTACTCGATGAACTTCGCGCCCGAGCTGGCCGGCATCGGCAAGTACTCGGGCGAGATGGCCGACTGGCTCCAGGCCCGGGGCCACGACGTGCGCGTGATCGCGGCGCCGCCCTTCTTCCCGCACTGGGCGGTGTTCGAGGGCCATTCGGCCTGGGCCTATCGCAAGACCACCGGGCGCAACGGCCTCACGGTCTGGCGCGCGCCCACCTGGGTGCCTTCGCAACCGCGTGCGCTGGCGCGCGTGGCGCACCTGTGCTCGTTCATGCTGTCGAGCATGCCGCTGCTGCTGGCGCAGGCGCGCTGGAAGCCCGATCTTGTGTTCGTCGTGGAGCCGCCGCTTTTCTGCGCGCCCGCGGTGCTGTGCTTCGCGAAGCTGCTCGGCATCAGGTCGTGGCTGCACATCCAGGACTTCGAAGTCGATGCGGCGTTCGGCCTGGGCCTCGTGCGCGGCGCGGGCGTGCGGCGTGTCGCGCTGTCGCTGGAGCGATGGCTGCTGGCGAGGTTCGACCGCGTTTCGACCATCTCGGCGGCCATGGTCGACAAGGCCAGGAGCAAGGGCATCGGCGAAGGCCGGCTCGTTCTCTTTCCGAACTGGGTGGACGTCTCGGCGATCCGTCCCGCCCCCCGCGCGGCCGATGGCTACAGAGCCGAGCTGGTGGGCATTGCGCCCGATGCCGTGGTCGTGCTCTATGCGGGCAGCCTGGGCGCCAAGCAGGGCATCGAACTGCTGGCCGAGGCGGCGGGCCTGCTCGCCGACCGGCAAAACATTCACTTCGTCATCTGCGGCAACGGCCCGAGCCGCGCCTCGCTGATGTCGGCCTGCGCCGGCCTGGACCGCGTGCACTTCCTCGACCTGCAGCCCGCCGAACGGCTCAACGAACTGCTGGGCACGGCCGACATCCACGTGCTGCCGCAGCGCGCCGATGCCGCCGACCTCGTGATGCCCTCGAAGCTGGCCGGCATGTTCGCGAGCGGCAAGGCCGTGATCGCCACGGCGCACCCCGGCACCGAACTCGCCCGCGTGGTCGCGGACCGTGGCGTCGTGGTGCCCCCGGGCGATGCGGCCGTGCTGGCCGACGCGATCGCGCAGCTCGCGTGCTCGCCGGGCCTGCGCCAGGCGCTCGGTGCGGCGGGCCGCGCGTTCGCGCAGACGGAACTCGACCAGGACGCCATCTTGTCGCGCCTCGAACAAGAGCTGCTTCGCTGCGTGGCGGACCGAGGCACGGCCACGCCATCCCCACTGCGCGAGTCCCAACCATGACCCACTCAAAGATTCTGGTGACGGGTGGCGCCGGCTTCGTCGGAAGCCACGCCTGCGTGGCGTTGATCGCGGCCGGCTACCTGCCGGTGGTGCTGGACACGCTGGTCAACAGCGACCCGCGCTCGCTGGAGCGCGTGGCACGCATCTGCGGCGTGCAGCCGCAGCTCGTGCGCGGCGACGTGCGCGACGCGGCGGTGCTCGACCGCGTGTTCGCCGAGCACGGGGTCGACGCGGTGCTGCATCTGGCGGGGCTGAAGGCGGTCAGCCGCTCGGTGAGCGACCCGCTCGGCTACTACGACGTCAACGTGGCGGGCAGCCTCGCGCTGGCGCGGGCCATGGAGCGCGCCGGCGTGCGCACGCTGATCTTCTCGTCCTCGGCCACGGTCTACGGCGACATCCCGCGCTCGCCGATACGGGAAAGCGCGTCGTACGCGGCCGTGAACCCCTACGGGCGCTCCAAGGTGATGGTGGAGCGCATGCTCGCGGACCTCGCCCGCTCCGATCCGCGCTGGGGCATCGCGTGCCTGCGTTTCTTCAACCCCATCGGCGCGCACGAGAGCGGCCTGCTGGGCGAACACCCGCAGGGACCGCCCGACAACCTGGTGCCGTATGTCTCGCAGGTCGCGGTGGGCGAGCGCGGGCACGTCGTCGTGCACGGCAACGACTACGAGACGCACGACGGCACCGGTGTGCGCGACTACGTGCACGTGATGGACGTGGCCGAAGGCCATGTGGCGGCCCTGCGGTACGCGACGCTGCATCGGGGCCTGCTCACCGTGAACCTGGGCACGGGACACGGCGCGTCGGTGCTCGACGTGATCGCGGCCTTCGAACGCGCATGCGGGCACCGCATCGCGGTGCACATCGGTCCGCGCCGTCCCGGCGATGCCCCGGCCTACTGGGCGGACGTGCAGCACGCCCAGGACCGGCTCGGCTGGCGCGCGCAGCGCAGCCTGGACCAGATGTGCGCCGACAGCTGGCGCTGGCAGCTGGCGAACCCGCGCGGCTTCGACGAACCGGTGCCGGGCTTCCCGGTCCGCGCCGCCGACGGCACCGCACCGACCGCCGTTCCTCACTTACTTCAACCGGGGCAAGAACATGGCTGAAAACACGCTCACACCCTCTGGCGACCCCACCCCCGCCGTGATGGCGCCGCGCCGCCCGGGCCCGTCCGCCCCCGTATGCGCGCCCGCCGCGAGGCTATGGCCGGACTTCATGACGGGCCAGGAAAAATCGCCGGTGCGCGTGCTGCTCATCGACGACGACGAGTACATGCGCCGGGTGATCGCCCAGGAGTTGCTGTCGGACCTGCGCATCCAGCTCGAAGGCCAGGCCGACAGCATCCGCGAGGGGCGCAAGCTCTTGGCCACGCATGCGTTCGACGTGCTGATGGTCGACCTGCGGCTCAGCGACGGCATGGGCTTCGAGCTGATCGCCGAGGCGCGCCGTCACCATGGCAACGGCGAGATCATCGTGATCTCCGCGCTCGAGGACGATGCCCACGTGCTGCGCGCCTTCGAGCTGGGCGCCACGGGCTATCTGCTGAAGAACGCCTGGCTGCAGAGCTTTGCCGATGCCGTGCTGCACGTGGTGAACGGCGGCGCCGTCATCACGCCGCGGCTCGCGCGGCGCCTGCTGCACCGCCTGAACCACCAGCCCCGCGAGCCGCAGCCCGCCGACGACGCATCGCCGCCGCGCGACACGACGCTGACACCGCGCGAGAGCCAGGTCCTTCGCCACGTGGCGTCGGGCTACGTCTCGGCGGAGATCGGCGCCAAGCTCGGCATCACGGGCCAGACGGTCAACGTGCACATCAAGAGCATCTACAAGAAGCTGCATGTGCATTCGCGCGCCCAGGCGGTGAACCTCGCCGTTCACACGGGCCTGATCTGAGCGGCACATCCACGAAGCGATCCGGTTCGTCACCCACTGCACACACAAAGGCTGGTCACCATGAACACCCCCACCATTCATCCCGTGGTCCTGTGCGGCGGCAGCGGCACGCGGCTGTGGCCGCTATCGCGCAAGGCCTTTCCCAAGCAGTTCGCACCGATCGTGGGCAACAAGAGCCTGCTGCATCTCACGCTCGAACGGCTCGCGACCCTGAACCGGACGATCACCTGCGTTGCGTCGGAAGAGCACCGCTTCCTGGTGCGCGAGGCGATCGAGAACGCGCACGCGCAGGGCCGCCAGATCCTCGAGCCCGTGCCCCGCAACACGGCCGCCGCGATGGCCGCGGCGGCCCTGCTGGCCGAGCCCGACGACCTGCTGCTCTTTGCGCCCGCGGACCACCACATTCCCGACGTGGCGCTGTTCGAAGCCACGATGCGCAGCGGCGTCGAAGCAGCCCTGGCAGGCAAGATCGTCACCTTCGGCATCGCGCCCAGCTTTCCGAGCACGGCCTACGGGTACATCGAGGCGGCCGGGGCCACGGGCCATGGCCCCAGCCACGCGGTGGCGCGCTTCGTCGAGAAGCCGACGGCGGCGGTGGCCGCGGCGCTGATCCTGCAGGGCAACTACTGCTGGAACGCGGGCATCTTCCTGGTCCAGGCGCGCACGCTGGTCGCGGCCCTGCGCACGCATGCGCCCGACATCCTCGCCACCTGCGAACGCGCGACCGCCGCGGTGTCGGTCGACGGCAGCTTCGTGCGGCTGGACCGTGAGGCCTTCGAAGGCTGCCGCAGCGACAGCATCGACTACGCGGTGCTCGAAAAGCACGCCGACGTCGCGGTGGTGCGCTTCGAAGGCGCCTGGAGCGACGTGGGCAGCTGGAACGCGGTGGCCCAGCTGCACCCGGCCGACGAGGCGGGCAACCGCGTGAGCGGCGCGGGCAGCGTGCTGAACTCGCGCAACACCTTCGTCCACGCGCCGCACCGGCCGGTGGTGGCGCTGGGCACCGAGGACCTGATCATCGTGGACACGCCGGACGCGGTGCTGGTCGCCGGCGCGGACTGCGCCGAACAGGTGGCCGAGGTGGTGCGCATGCTGGCGCGCGAGGGCACGGTCGAGGCCACCGAGCATCGCCGCGTGGTGCGGCCCTGGGGCGCCTACGACAGCATCGACACCGGCGAGCGCTTCCAGGTAAAGCACCTGACCGTCAAGCCCGGCGGCAAGCTGTCGCTGCAGATGCACCACCACCGCGCCGAGCACTGGATCGTCGTCAAGGGCACGGCCAAGGCCACGCGCGGCGGCGAAGTGCTGCTGGTGCGGGAGAACGAGTCGATCTACCTGCCCTCGGGCACCATCCACCGGCTGGAGAACCCCGGCAAGACGATGCTGGAAGTGATCGAGGTACAGACCGGCAGCTATCTCGGCGAAGACGACATCGTGCGCTTCGATGACACCTACGGCCGCTGCCCCGCGGCCGAGAAGCGCGAGGCGCTCGCGCTGCAAGCGGCCCTGCAGCCCGCGGCCGAGCGCGGCGTCGATGCGCCGGCCTGACCCGTCCCTTCCCTTCCTCTCACCTCATTGAAGCCATGAAAAAACGTGCTGTCGTCACTGGCATTACCGGACAGGACGGGGCGTACCTGGCCGAGCTGCTGCTGGGCAAGGGCTACACCGTCTACGGAACCTTCCGCCGAACCAGTTCGGTGAACTTCTGGCGCATCGAGTCGCTCGGCATCCAGGACCATCCGGAGCTTCATCTCGTGGAGTACGACCTGACGGACCTGGGCAGTTCGATCACGCTCATTCGCGATGCGCAGCCCGACGAGGTCTACAACCTGGCGGCGCAGAGCTACGTGGGCGCGAGCTTCAACCAGCCCGAAGCCACCACGAACATCAACGGACTGGGCACCCTCCACCTGCTCGACGCGATCCGCCTGACGGACCGCGGCATCAGGTACTACCAGGCCTCGACGTCGGAGATGTTCGGCAACGTCCAGGCCATTCCGCAGAAGGAAGACACGCCCTTCTATCCACGCAGCCCGTATGGCGTCTCCAAGCTCTTCGCCCACTGGATGACGATGAACTACCGCGAGAGCTACGGGCTCTTCGCTTGCTGCGGCATCCTCTTCAACCACGAGAGTCCGTTGCGCGGCCGCGAATTCGTGACACGCAAGGTCACCGACGCGGCGGCCAAGATCCGGCTCGGCAAGCTCGATGTGCTCACGCTGGGCAACATGGACGCCAAGCGCGACTGGGGCTATGCGAAGGAATACGTCGATGGCATGTGGCGCATGCTGCAGGCCGACAAGCCGGACAACTATGTGCTCGCCACCAACCGCACGGAAACCGTGCGGGATTTCGTCGACATGGCGTTCAGGGCCGCGGGCTACGAGCTCCGGTTCGAAGGGTCGGCGCAGGAAGAGGTCGCCATCGACCGCGAGACCGGCAAGGTCCTCGTGAGGGTCGACCCGAAGTTCTATCGCCCGGCGGAGGTGGAACTGCTCATCGGCGATGCGTCGCATGCCAGGAGGACGCTGGGCTGGGAGCCGCGGACGACGCTGGAGGAGCTGTGCGCGATGATGGTGGAGGCCGACTTGCAGCGCAACCGCGAAGGCCGCTCCTTCTGAGCGCGGCAGACCCGTCCTGAATGGCATCAGGATTTGCGCGGGACCCACAAAAACGGCACCCGAAGGTGCCGCCTGAAACGAAAACGGCACCTGATGGTGCCGTCTGTCGTAGGTCTGAAATGGTGGGCGGTGGAGGCTTCGAACCTCCGACCCCAGCAGTGTGAATGCTGTGCTCTACCCCTGAGCTAACCGCCCTGAGACACTGCTTTTGAGTTCAGTGTCTTGAACACGTATCGCGTTGTGCGAAGCCTCAGATTATGCCATAGCTTTTCAGCTGTTTTGGCGAAATAAAGTTTTTCCGCCGCTGGATTTGTCGAGTTGCGACAACACGGCCTCGTGCGCGCTGAGTTCATGCTCGGCCGCCGCGATCACCGGCAGCTCGAACTGGCTCAGGTCGATGGCCACGACCGTCGTGCCCTGCGCGGGCTCGTTCGAGGCCACGTCGATCAGCAGTGCGTCCTGCCCGCGCGTGAGGTTGATGTAGACGTCGGCGAGCAGCTGCGCGTCGAGCTTGGCGCCGTGGAAGGTGCGGTTCGAGCGGTCGACACCGAAGCGGTCGCACAGCGCGTCGAGCGAATTGCGCTTGCCCGGGTAGACCAGCTTGGCCATGGCCAGCGTGTCGGTCACTTCGCTCACGAAGGTCTTGAGCGGCGGCAGGCCGGCGCGCTCGAATTCCTTGTTGAGGAAGCCGACGTCGAAGGCCGCGTTGTGGATGATGAGCTCGGCGTCGCGCAGGTACTCGATGATGTCCTTGCCCAGCGTGGCGAACTTCGGCTTGTCGCGCAGGAAGTCGGTGGTCAGGCCGTGGACCTTGAGCGCGTCCTCGTGGCTCTCGCGCTCCGGGTTGAAGTAGATGTGCAGGTCGTTGCCGGTGAGCTTGCGCGCGAACAGCTCCACGCAGCCCAGTTCGATGATGCGGTCGCCGTTCTCCGCAGACAGCCCCGTGGTTTCGGTATCGAGAACGATCTGGCGCGACATCAGTGGTTTTCCTTGGCGTGGTTGATCGAGTACTTAGGAATCTCGATCGTCACATTCTCCTGCGCCAGGATCGACTGGCAACTCAGGCGCGATTGCGGCTCCAGGCCCCAGGCGCGGTCGAGCAAATCTTCTTCGCCCTCTTCCGCTTCGTTCAGCGAGTCGAAGCCCGCGCGCACGATCACGTGGCAGGTGGTGCAGGCGCAGCTCATCTCGCAGGCGTGCTCGATGTTGATGTCGTGGTCGAGCAGGGCCTCGCAGATCGAGGTGCCGGCGGGCGCGGTGATCTCGGCGCCTTGCGGGCAGTACTCGGGATGCGGGTAGATCTTGATCGTGGGCATGAAGGATTTGTTCTGTCTACAGGGATTCGACCTTGCGGCCCGCGAGCGCGCGTGCAATGCCCGCGTTCATGCGCTGGGCGGCGAAGGCTTCGGTGTCGTTGGCCAGTGCCTTCGTGGCGGCTTCGATCACGGCGGCTTCGTTGCTGCTCTTGGCAACTTCACGCAGCCGCGCCATCGAGGCGTCGATGGCAGCGCGTTCTTCGGCGCTCAGCAGGCCGCCGTCGGCATCGAGCGCGCTCTGCGTGGCCAGCAGCATGCGGTCGGCATCGACGCGCGATTCCACCAGCGCACGGGCCTGCATGTCCTGCTGGGCGGTGGAGAAGCTTTCCTGCAGCATGGTCGCGATCTGGTCGTCCGACAGGCCGTACGACGGCTTGACTGCCACGCTGGCCTCGACACCGCTGCCCTGCTCCTTGGCGCTCACGCTCAGCAGGCCGTCGGCGTCGACGGTGAAGGTCACGCGGATGCGCGCCGCGCCGGCCGCCATCGGCGGGATGCCGCGCAGCGTGAAGCGCGCGAGGCTGCGGCAGTCGGACACGAGGTCGCGCTCGCCCTGCACCACGTGCAACGCCAACGCGGTCTGGCCGTCCTGGTAGGTGGTGAAGTCCTGTGCCATCGCGGTCGGAATGGTCTGGTTGCGCGGTACGATGCGCTCGACCAGGCCGCCCATGGTCTCGATGCCGAGCGACAGCGGGATCACGTCGAGCAGCAGCAGTTCGCCCGCGCCGTTGTTGCCGGCCAGTTGGTTGGCCTGGATGGCGGCGCCGAGCGCGACGACCTCGTCGGGGTTCAGGTTGATCAGCGGCTCGCGGCCGAAATAGGCGGCCACCGCGCTGCGGATCTGCGGCATGCGCGTGGAGCCGCCGACGAGCACGATGCCCTGCAATTCCTCGGGCTTGAGCTTGGCGTCGCGCAACGCCTTGCGCACGGCCGCGAGGGTGCGGTCGGTGAGCGCCTGCGTGGCGGCAAAGAACTGCGCGCGCGTCAGCGTGAACTCGGCATGGCCGCCCGCCAGCGCGGCGCTGAAGAGGGTCGACTCGGCATCGGTCAGTGCTTCCTTGGCGGCGCGCGCGGCCACGAGCAGCGCGGCGCGGTCGTTGTCGCTGCCGGCCTGGCGACCGGTCTGCGCGAGCACGAAGTCGGCGATGGCATGGTCGTAGTCGTCGCCGCCCAGGGCCGAATCGCCACCCGTGGCAATCACTTCGAACACGCCCTGCGTGAGCCGCAGGATCGAGATGTCGAAGGTGCCGCCGCCCAGGTCGTAGACCGCGTAGACACCTTCGCTCGCGTTGTCCAGGCCGTAGGCGATGGCGGCGGCGGTCGGCTCGCTGATCAGGCGCAGCACGTTCAATCCCGCGAGCTGCGCCGCGTCCTTGGTCGCCTGGCGCTGGCCTTCGTCGAAGTACGCCGGCACGGTGATGACGGCACCGTAGAGCTCGTCGTCGAAGGTGTCTTCGGCGCGGTAGCGCAGCGTGGCCAGGATCTCGGCGCTGATCTCGACGGGCGACTTCTCGCCGGCCGAGGTCTGCACCTTGACCATGCCGCCGTCGTCACCGCCGATGCGGTACGACATGGCATCGCGGTTCGCGATGTCGGCCAGGCCACGGCCCATGAGCCGCTTGACCGAGGTGATGGTGTTGGCGGGGTCCTGTGCGCGTGCAGCCACGGCCTCGAAGCCGATCTGGCGGCGGTCGCCGTCGAGGTAGCGCACGGCCGAGGGCAGCAGCACGCGGCCCTGGTCGTCGGGCAGGCATTCGGCCACGCCGTTGCGCACCGAGGCCACCAGCGAATGCGTGGTGCCAAGGTCGATGCCCACGGCGATGCGGCGCTGGTGCGGATCGGGCGCCTGGCCGGGTTCGGAAATCTGAAGAAGAGCCATAAGGGCTTATTGTCCCAACTGATCGAGTTTTGTTTCGACGTCCTGGCTGAAGCGCTCAATGAACATGAGGGCTCTCACCTGCTGCACGGCGCCGGGGTAGTCGCCCTTTTCGTCGATCAGCCAGTCGAGCGACGAGAGTGCGCGGGCGCGCGTGGTTTCGACGTCCGCCTGCAGCACCTCGACGGCGGCGATGTCGCGGGCGTCGTCGAGCGCTTCGCGCCACTCCATCTGCTGCATGAGAAAGGCACCCGGCATCGCCGTGTTGTTCTCCGCATTCAGCGGTGCGCCGTTGAGTTCGCAGATGTAGCTCGCGCGGCGGATCGGGTCTTTCAACCGCTGGTAGGCCTCGTTGATGCGCACCGACCACTGCATGGCCACGCGCTGCGCGGCGGCACCCTGCGCGGCAAAGCGGTCCGGGTGCGCCTCGCGCTGCAGCTCCTTCCAGCGCGCGTCGAGCACGGCGCGGTCCTGCGCGAAGGTCGCCGGGACGGCGAACAGTTGGAAGTCGGTGTCGTTCAGGTTCATGGCAAGAAAAAACCGCCAGCACATGACATGGTGGCGGCTGTGGTCGCGGTCAGCGACGACGCATCAGATGCGAAAACTTTCGCCGCAGCCGCAGCGATCACGTTCGTTCGGGTTGATGAACTTGAAGCCCTCGTTCAGGCCTTCGCGCACGAAGTCGAGCTGCGTGCCGTCGATGTAGGCCAGGCTCTTCGGGTCGACCAGCACCTTCACGCCGTGGTCTTCGAACACCACGTCTTCAGGCGTGAACTCGTCGACGTACTCGAGCTTGTAGGCCAGGCCCGAGCAGCCGGTGGTCTTCACGCCCAGCCGCACGCCCACGCCCTTGCCTCGTTTGCCGAGGTAGCGGGTGACGTGGCGCGCAGCGGCTTCGGTCAGCGTGACGGCCATCTCAGTGAACAGCAGCTTCGGCGGTCGACTCGGGGGTCTTGGCGCCGTGCTTGGCCTTGTAGTCGCTCACGGCCGCCTTGATGGCGTCTTCCGCGAGGATCGAGCAGTGGATCTTGACCGGCGGCAGTGCCAGTTCTTCGGCAATTTGCGCGTTCTTGAGGGCCGCCGCTTCGTCGAGCGTCTTGCCCTTGACCCATTCGGTCACGAGCGACGACGAGGCGATGGCCGAGCCGCAGCCGTAGGTCTTGAAGCGCGCGTCTTCGATCACGCCGGTTTCGGGGTTGACCTTGATCTGCAGCTTCATCACGTCGCCGCAAGCCGGTGCGCCGACCATGCCGGTGCCCACCGAGTCGTCGCCCTTTTCGAAGGAGCCGACATTGCGGGGATTTTCGTAGTGGTCGATGACCTTGGAAGAATATGCCATGGTGTACCTCTCAAACTTTGTTCAATCGTGGAGCCTTGGGCTGGCCTGGGTCAGTGGGCCGACCACTGGATCGTGCTGATGTCGACGCCGTCCTGGAACATCTCCCACAGGGGGCTCAGCTCGCGCAGCTTGGCGACGTTGTGCTTGATGGTCGAGATGGCGTAGTCGATTTCTTCTTCGGTCGTGAAACGGCCGATGGTCATGCGCAGGCTGCTGTGGGCCAGCTCGTCGCTGCGGCCCAGGGCGCGCAGCACATAGCTGGGCTCCAGGCTGGCCGAGGTGCAGGCCGAACCCGACGACACCGCCAGGCCCTTGATGCCCATGATCAACGACTCGCCTTCGACGTAGTTGAAGCTCATGTTCAGGTTGTGCGGAACGCGGCGCTCGAGGTCGCCGTTGATGAAGACCTGCTCGACATCCTTCAGGCCGTCGAGCAGGCGCTTCTGCAGGCGGGCCGCATGGGCGATGTCGTCCTTCATCTCGAGCTTGGCGATGCGGTAGGCCTCGCCCATGCCAACGATCTGATGCGTGGGCAGCGTGCCCGAACGCATGCCGCGCTCATGGCCACCGCCGTGCATCTGCGCTTCGAGGCGGATGCGCGGCTTGCGGCGCACGTACAGCGCGCCGATGCCCTTGGGGCCGTAGGTCTTGTGCGAAGCCAGGCTCATCAGGTCGATGGGCAGCTTCGTGATGTCGATGTCGATCTTGCCGGTGGCCTGGGCCGAGTCGACGTGGAAGATCACGCCCTTTTCGCGGCAGGCATTGCCCAGCGCGACCACGTCCTGGATCACGCCGATTTCGTTATTCACGAACAGCACGCTGGCCAGGATGGTGTCGGGACGGATGGCCGCCTTGAACTTCTCGAGATCGACGAGGCCGTTTTCCTCGACGTCGAGGTAGGTCACTTCGAAGCCCTGGCGCTCGAGTTCGCGCATGGTGTCGAGCACGGCCTTGTGCTCGGTCTTCAGGGTGATCAGGTGCTTGCCCTTGCCCTTGTAGAAGTGGGCCGCGCCCTTGAGCGCCAGGTTGATCGACTCGGTGGCGCCCGACGACCAGACGATTTCACGCGGGTCGGCGTTGATCAGGTCGGCCACCTGGCCGCGCGCCTTCTCGACCGCCTCTTCGGCTTCCCAGCCCCAGGCGTGGCTGCGCGATGCCGGGTTGCCGAAATGTTCGCGCAACCAGGGAATCATGGCGTCGACCACACGCGGGTCGACCGGCGTGGTGGCGCCGTAATCGAGATAGATCGGGAAATGAGGAGTGACGTCCATGGCTGGCTCGGGCTGGCGTGGGGGGTTGTGTTCTGGGATCAGGGCAAACTCAGGGCGATGCCCGCAGACATCGCCGGACTCATCGGGGTCAGGACTTCGCGAAGACGTTGCCGAGGGCGAAGACCGAATTCGGTGCGTTCACGCGGATGGGCTTGACCACCGGCTGGGCCGAGATGGCGCGCTTGACGACCGGCTTGTTCTCGATCTGCACGCCCTTGGCGATCTGGTCGTCGACCAGCTTCTGCAGCGTGACGGAGTCGAGGAACTCGACCATGCGCTGGTTCAGCGAGGCCCAGAGTTCGTGCGTCATGCAGCGACCCTGTTCACCGAGGCAGTTTTCCTTGCCGCCGCACTGGGTGGCATCGATCGGCTCGTCGACGGACACGATGATGTCGGCGACCGTGATGTCCGCCGCCTTGCGTCCGAGGCTGTAGCCGCCGCCGGGTCCGCGGGTCGACTCGACCAGCTCGTGGCGGCGCAGTTTGCCGAACAGCTGTTCGAGGTACGACAACGAAATCTGCTGCCGCTGGCTGATCGCAGCCAGCGTGACCGGACCGGTGTTCTGACGCAACGCCAGATCGATCATTGCTGTGACCGCAAAACGGCCTTTGGTAGTGAGACGCATCGCAAGCTCCTTCAAGTGCTTACCGTTGAAATGACACCACAGCCTTGGGCCGCGGTGACTTCGTCTCCGCCCTGCCCGACCCCGACGCTGGTGAACCAGCCGGTAGGAGTCGGTCCTTCATCGCGAAGTTCTTTGTTGTTGAGTATTTCGGTCAAGTATAGCAGAAGCCCCTGAGATCTGCTCGGGTAAACCCCAGCGCGGTTCGCTTGAAGAAAGCGAACTTATGGCCTAGCCGAAATCAGGACGCCAAACCGGCGATGTTGTCGCCGCCCGACGCCCCGAAAGCCTGCTCGCGCAGCAGCGCCAGCTGGTCGCGCACCCGGGCCGCTTTTTCGAACTCGAGGTTGCGGGCGTGCTCCAGCATCTGCTTTTCGAGCCGCTTGATTTCCCGGGCAATGTCCTTTTCGCTCATGTCCTCGACCTTGGCGCGTTCCAGGTCGAGCTTGGCCATTTCCTTGCCGGTCTTCTCGCTGTAGACGCCGTCGATCAGGTCGCGCACCTGCTTCACGATGCTGCGCGGCGTGATGCCGTTCGCCTCGTTGTGGGCGATCTGCCGGTTGCGGCGGCGCTCGGTCTCGCCCATGGCCTTCTTCATCGACTCGGTCATCCGGTCGGCATAAAGAATGGCCTTGCCGTTCAGGTTGCGCGCCGCGCGGCCGATGGTCTGGATCAGCGAGCGCTCCGCGCGCAGGAAGCCTTCCTTGTCGGCATCGAGGATCGCCACCAGCGACACCTCGGGAATGTCCAGCCCCTCGCGCAGCAGGTTGATGCCCACCAGCACGTCGAAGGTGCCCAGGCGCAGGTCGCGCAGGATCTCGACCCGCTCCACCGTGTCGACGTCGCTGTGCAGGTAGCGCACCTTCACGCCGTTGTCGCCCAGGTAGTCGGTGAGCTGCTCGGCCATGCGCTTGGTCAGCGTGGTGATCAGCACGCGCTCGTTCTTGTCGACGCGGATGCGGATCTCACCCAGCACGTCGTCGACCTGGTGCGTGGCGGGACGCACCTCGACCTCGGGGTCGATCAGCCCGGTCGGCCGCACCAGCTGCTCGACGACGTTGCCGGCGTGGTCCTTTTCGTACTGCGCCGGCGTGGCCGACACGAAGATGCACTGGCGCACCCGCTTTTCGAACTCCTCGAGCTTGAGCGGCCGGTTGTCCAGCGCGCTCGGCAGCCGAAAGCCGTACTCGACCAGCGTGACCTTGCGCGCCCGGTCGCCGTTGTACATGGCGCTGAGCTGGCCGACCATCTGGTGGCTCTCGTCGAGGAACATCAGCGCGTCCTTCGGCATGTAGTCGGTGAGCGTGGGCGGCGGGTCGCCGGGCTGCGCGCCCGAAAGGTGCCGCGTGTAGTTCTCGATGCCCTTGCAATGGCCGATTTCGGCCAGCATTTCCAGGTCGAAGCGCGTGCGCTGCTCCAGCCGCTGCGCCTCGACCAGCTTGCCGGAGCCGGTCAGTTCCTTGAGCCGGCCGGCCAGCTCGATCTTGATGGTTTCGACGGCCGCCAGCACCTTGTCGCGCGGCGTCACGTAGTGGCTCGACGGGTACACCGTGAAGCGCGGCACCTTCTGGCGGATGCGCCCGGTGAGCGGATCGAACAGCTGCAAAGATTCGATCTCGTCGTCGAACAGCTCGAAGCGGATCGCCAGTTCGCTGTGCTCGGCCGGAAACACGTCGATGGTGTCGCCGCGCACCCGGAACGTGCCGCGCGCAAAGTCCTGCTCGTTGCGCGTGTACTGCATGCGGATGAGCCGCGAGATCAGGTCGCGCTGGCCGACCTTGTCGCCGACGCGGGCGATCAGCCGCATCTCCATGTAGTCCTCGGGCGTGCCGATGCCGTAGATGGCGCTCACCGTGGCCACGATGACCGTGTCGCGCCGCTCCAGCACGCTCTTGGTGGCCGACAGGCGCATCTGCTCGATGTGCTCGTTGATCGAGGAGTCCTTCTCGATGAACAGGTCGCGCTGCGGCACGTAGGCCTCGGGCTGGTAGTAGTCGTAGTAGCTCACGAAGTACTCGACGGCGTTCTTCGGGAAGAACTCGCGGAATTCGCTGTACAGCTGCGCCGCCAGTGTCTTGTTGGGCGCGAACACGATGGCCGGGCGCCCCAGCCGGGCGATCACGTTGGCCATGGTGAAGGTCTTGCCCGAGCCGGTCACGCCCAGCAGGGTCTGGAACACCTCGCCGTCGAGCACCCCGGCCACCAGGCCGTCGATGGCCGCGGGCTGGTCGCCCGCCGGTGGATAGGGCTGGAACAGCTCGAACGGCGAATCGGGGTAGCGGATGAATTCGCCCTGCTTCGCCGGCCCGATGGGGTCGAGTTTCTTCAGGTCTGCTATGGCTTCGGTGTTCTCTGGCATGGCTGTTCCCGACAGGTGGCGTGGCGCCGGTAAAATTCAAGGCAACCGGAAAGGATAAAGCCTCCTCCGGTTGCCAGCGAAGCTTTCATCCCAAAGGACCTTTCCATGTCTATGTTCACCGCGGTCGAAATGGCGCCGCGCGACCCGATCCTCGGCCTCAACGAGCAATTTGCAGCCGACACCAACCCCAACAAGGTCAATCTCGGCGTCGGCGTGTATTACGACGACAACGGCAAGCTGCCCCTGCTCCAGTGCGTGCAGGCCGCAGAGCAGAACATGATGAAGGCCCCCTCGGCCCGCGGCTACCTGCCGATCGACGGCATCGTGGCCTACGACAACGCCGTCAAGGGCCTGGTCTTCGGCCCCGAGAGCGAGCCCGTCACCTCCGGCCGCGTGGCCACCATCCAGGCCATCGGCGGCACCGGCGGCCTGAAGGTCGGCGCCGACTTCCTCAAGAAGCTCAACCCCAACGCCACCGTGCTGATCAGCGACCCGAGCTGGGAAAACCACCGCGCGCTGTTCACCAACGCCGGCTTCACGGTCGAAAGCTACCCCTACTACGACGCCGCCCAGCGCGGCATCAACTTCGACGGCATGCTGGCCGCCCTGAACGCGGCACCGGCCGGCACCATCGTCGTGCTGCACGCCTGCTGCCACAACCCGACCGGCTACGACATCACGCCCGAGCAGTGGGACCAGGTGGTCGCCGCCGTCAAGGCCAAGGGCCTCGTGCCCTTCCTCGACATGGCCTACCAGGGCTTCGGCTACGGCCTGAAGGAAGACGGCGCGGCGGTTGCCAAGTTCGTCGATGCCGGCCTGACCTTCTTCGTCTCCACCTCGTTCTCCAAGAGCTTCAGCCTGTACGGCGAGCGCGTCGGCGCCCTGTCGGTGCTGTGCGAGAACAAGGAAGAAGCCGGCCGCGTGCTGTCGCAACTCAAGATCGCAATCCGCACCAACTACAGCAACCCGCCGATCCACGGCGGCGCCGTGGTGGCCGCGGTGCTCGGCACCCCCGAGCTGCGCGCCCTGTGGGAAAAGGAACTGGGCGAGATGCGCGTGCGCATCAAGGCCATGCGCCAGAAGCTGGTCGACGGCCTGAAGGCCGCCGGCGTGAAGGAAGACATGAGCTTCATCACCACCCAGATCGGCATGTTCAGCTACTCGGGCCTGACCAAGGACCAGATGGTGCGCCTGCGCAACGAGTTCGGCGTGTACGGCACCGACACCGGCCGCATGTGCGTCGCCGCGCTCAACAGCAAGAACATCGACTACGTCTGCGCGTCGATTGCGAAGGTCATCTAGGTGACAACCGGGTGTGAGTGAATCGACTTTTTGACGATTCGTTCACATTCGGCCACAGAAGCCGAATCCAGCCCGCTCCGGGCTAGGGTTCGGCCCCCTGCGCCGCGGCAAATGCACTGATATATTGCACTGCAACATCCACTCAAAGACCCGCGATGCTCTATCAACTCTACGAAGCCCAGCGTTCCCTGATGGAGCCCTTTTCGGACTTCGCCCAGGCCGCCTCCAAGCTCTACGGTCCCGGCGCCGTCTGGAGCCAACTGCCGATGGCACAGCGCATGGCCGCCGGCTATGACCTGCTGTACCGGCTGGGCAAGGACTACGAGAAGCCCGAGTTCAACATCAAGTCCGTCAAGGTCGACGGCGAAGAGGTCGTGATCCAGGAGGCCGTCGAGCTCGACAAGCCCTTCTGCGAACTGCGCCGCTTCAAGCGCTTCACCGACGAACCGCACATCCTCAAGACGCTCAAGAGCCAGCCCGTGGTGCTGATCGTGGCGCCGCTGTCGGGCCACTACGCCACGCTGCTGCGCGACACCGTGCGCACCATGCTGCAGGACCACAAGGTCTACATCACCGACTGGAAGAACGCGCGCCTGGTGCCGCTGTCGGACGGCGAGTTCCACCTCGACGACTACATCAACTACGTGCAGGAGTTCATCCGCCGCCTGCAGGCCGAGTACGGCAACTGCCACGTCGTGAGCGTGTGCCAGCCCACCGTGCCGGTGCTGGCGGCCGTGTCGCTCATGGCCAGCCGCGGCGAGCCGCTGCCCCTCACGATGACCATGATGGGCGGCCCGATCGACGCGCGCAAATCGCCCACGGCCGTGAACAACCTCGCGACCAACAAGAGCTTCGAGTGGTTCGAGAACAACGTGATCTACCGCGTGCCGCAAGGCTTCCCGGGCGCGGGCCGCAAGGTCTATCCGGGCTTCCTGCAGCACACGGGCTTCGTGGCCATGAACCCCGACCGCCACGCCAGCAGCCACTACGACTACTTCAAGGACCTGATCAAGGGTGACGACGCCAGCGCCGAAGCCCACCGCAAGTTCTACGACGAGTACAACGCCGTGCTCGACATGGACGCGGATTACTACCTCGAGACCATCCGCACCGTGTTCCAGGACTTCGACCTGGTCAACGGCACCTGGGACGTGAAGAGCCCCGCCGGCCAGGTGGAGCGCGTGCGTCCGCAGGACATCCACGCCACCGCCCTGCTCACCGTCGAAGGCGAGCTCGACGACATCTCCGGCTCGGGCCAGACCCAGGCCGCGCACAGCCTGTGCACCGGCATCGCCGACGGCAAGCGCGAGCACTACGAGGTCAAGGGCGCGGGCCACTACGGCATCTTCAGCGGCCGCCGCTGGCGCGACCTGGTCTACCCGAAGGTGCGCAACTTCATCGCCGCCAGCGACGAGCCCCAGCGCCGCGCCGGTGCGCGCGAAGAGCTGCCGGCCGAAGACAGCATCAAGCCCGGCCAGAAGCTGAAGGTCGTGGCTACCGCTGCAGCCCGCAAGACGCCGGTCGCCGCCAAGAAGGCGGTCGCCGTGAAGGCTGCGCCGGCCGCCAAGAAGCCGGCCGCAGCCAAGAAGCCCCGCGCCAGCGCCGCGCGCTGAGCCGCGCGCAGCACCCACCGTGAACGGGCTGGCCGCACGCATCAACGACGCACTGCCTCAGACGCAGTGCACACGGTGCGGCTATCCGGATTGCGCAGGCTACGCGCAGGCCATCGCCGACGGCGAGGCCGGCATCAACCAGTGCCCGCCGGGCGGCGCCGAAGGCATCGAACGCCTCGCGCTGCTCACCGGCCGCCCCGCGCTGCCGCTCGATCCGCAGTTCGGCACCGAAGGCCCACGCGCCATGGCCGTCATCGACGAGGCCTGGTGCATCGGCTGCACGCTCTGTCTCGACGCCTGCCCGACCGACGCGATCATCGGCATCCACAAGCGCATGCACACGGTGATCGAGGCGCACTGCACGGGCTGCGAGCTGTGCATCCCGGTCTGCCCGGTCGATTGCATCTCGCTCGAAGTCGAAACGCCCGGCCGCAGCGGCTGGCAGGCGTGGTCGCAGGCGCAGGCCGAGGCCGCCCTGCAGCGCTACAAGCTGCACGCCCAACATCGCGACACGGCAAAACGCGAAGCCGAACCGGCGCCCGCTGCCACCGAACCGCAAGCCGCCGACACGCGCAAGCGCTCCATCGTCGAAGCCGCCCTGGCGCGCGCCCGCGCTGCCGCGGAACAACGCCAGGCCGCCACCAAGCCATGACCCTCGACACCCTGCTGATCTATGCCGTCGCCTCGCTCGCCCTGGCGGTGATTCCCGGCCCGACCATGCTGCTGGCGCTGTCCAACGGCATCGACGGCGGCATGCGCCGCGCCAGCTGGGGCATCGCGGGCGCCTCGCTGGGCAGCGTCTCGCTGATCGCGGTCGTGGCGCTCGGGCTGGGCTCGCTGCTCGCGGCTTCGGAATGGCTCTTCAACGCGATCCGCGTCGCGGGCGTGGCCTACCTGGTGTGGCTCGGCATCAAGCTGTGGCGCAGCGAAGCGACCGACCTGGGCACCGCGCTGGCCAGGTCGGCCGTCGAGGTCCGTCCGCACGGGCGCATCGCCCTCGTGCGCAGCCTGATGGTGGCGCTGTCGAACCCGAAGACGGTGCTGTTCTTCGCGGCCTTTCTGCCGCAGTTCATCGACACCGCCAAGCCCCAGGGCATGCAGTACCTGGTGCTGGGCGCAATCTTCGTGGTGCTCGACACCTGCGTGATGCTGGCCTACGCCGGCGCCGGCACGCAGGCCGTGCGCTGGCTCTCGCGCCGCGGCCTCACGATGCTCAACCGCAGTTGCGCGGTCGGCATGTGGCTGCTGGCGGCCACCCTCGCCTTCTGGCGCCGCCCGGCCTGAGCTGCCCGATCAGCCCTTCTGCGGGCGCTTGAAGAGCAACAGCAGCACGCCCGCCAGCACCACGCCCACGGCGTACCACTCGAAGCGCGTGACCGTCTCGTGGGCGATCCACACGCCCAGCAGCATCGCGATCACCGGATTGACGAAGGTGTAGCTCGCCGCCAGCCCGGCCGGCGCCTGCGCGAGCAGCACCATGTAGGCATTGAAGGCGATCAGCGAGCCGAACACCACGAGGTAGACCCACGCCCCCAGCGCCACCGGCTGCGGCGGCCAACTCATCGTTTCGCCCGACGCCGCGGCCAGCACCATCAGCACCACGCCGCCGCACAGCATCTCGCTCGCAAAGCCCATCGCGCCGGGCGCCAGCGGCAGCTTACGCTGGCTCAGCACGCTGCCGAGCGACCAGCAGATGCAGGCCACGCAGATCGCCACCAGCCCTTCGGGCGAGGCCTTGAAGCCGCTGCCCTGCGTGAGCATCAGCACGCCGACCAGCCCGAGCGCAATGCCCGCCGCTTCGAGCCGCGCCGGCTTCACGCCCCAGATCAGGTTCAACAGGGCAATCAGCAACGGAATGACGGCAATGAACGCCACCACCAGCCCCGAGCCGATGGACACCTCGGCCAGTGCCGTGCCGCCCATGCCGCCGCCGAGCATCAGCGCGCCGACGACCAGCGCATTGCGCCACTGCAGGCGCGACGGCCAGGGCGTGCCGCGCCAGCGCATCCACGCCGCCAGCAGCACGCCCGCGACCAGGAAGCGCGAGCCCATCTGCAGGAACGGCGGAAAGCTGATCAGCGCGTACTTGATGGCCAGGTAGGTCGAGCCCCAGACCACCCAGGTGGCGGCCAGGCACAGCCACAGCAGCGGCGTCAGCCGGGGGCGCGAGGAGGAAGCGGCAGGCGCGGCCTGCGCGGGCGTGGCGAGTGTCGACATATCGAGGGTGTCTCTTCTTGGTATGGAATGCCCGTCATGGTATGAAAGCCATGGGCCGGCAGCCATGCGAAATTCATGGTTCTGCTCGCACCGCACCGTCGAATTAAAGGACTTCCATGGACTTCACCTTGACCCCCACGCTGGACGCCCACGACACCCGCATCCTGGCCGAACTGCAGGCCGACGCCCGCCTGAGCATGGCCGAACTGGGCCGCCGCGTGCACCTGAGCCAGCCGGCCGTGACCGAGCGCGTGAAAAAGCTGGAAGCCGCCGGCGTCATCACCGGCTACCGCGCCACCGTGAACCTCACGCGGCTGGGCTACGGCATCCGCGGGATCATCCGCGTCGGTCGCGCCGATTACGACCTCGTGGTGAAGCTGGTGCAGGAGACGCCCGAATGCGTCAATGCCTACAACGTGACCGGCGAGGACAGCTGGATCCTCGAGATCGCCGTGATCGACGTGCCGCACCTCGATGCGGTGCTCGCCAAGTTCTGCATCCTGACCGAGACCGCGACCTCGATCATCCTGAACCCGGCGCGCGAGCACCAGCCGATGCTGCCGCCGCAGCGCGCCGACGTGAAGCCGCCGGTGCGCAAGGCGCTCAGCGCGTAGCGGCGAGCGCGTTGAAGGCCGTCACCACCTCGGGCGGCGCCTGCACCATCTCGACCAGCACGCCCTCGCCCGAAATCGGGAACTCGTCGTTGGCCTTGGGGTGCAGGAAGCAGATATCGAAACCGGCCGCGCCCTCGCGGATGCCGCCCGGCGCAAAGCGCACGCCCTGCGCCGTGAGCCATTCGACGGCCTTGGGCAGGTCGTCGATCCACAGGCCGACGTGGTTCAGCGGCGTGGTGTGCACCGCCGGTTTCTTCTCGGGGTCCAACGGCTGCATCAGGTCGACCTCGACCTTGAACGGGCCGCTGCCCATCGAACAGATGTCTTCGTCGACGTTCTCGCGCTCGCTGCGGAAGGTGCCCGTCACCTCGAGCCCCAGCATGTCGACCCACAGCTTCTGCAGCCGCAGCTTGTCGGGGCCGCCGATGGCGATCTGCTGGATGCCCAGCACCTTGAAGGGACGCGGCGTGGTCATGCGCAGCCGCCTTCTTCCGCCTGCTCCTGCGTGCGGTGCGAGCGCAGGCCGAGCTTGCGCAGCAGCTGCACGTCGGCGTCGACGTCGGGGTTGCCGGTGACCAGCAGCTTGTCGCCGTAGAAGATCGAGTTGGCGCCGGCCATGAAGCACAGGGCCTGCACCGCCTCGCCCATCTGCTGGCGGCCGGCCGACAGGCGCACGCGCGCGGTCGGCATCGTGATGCGCGCCACGGCGATCATGCGCACGAAGTCGAAGGGATCGACCGGCTCCGAGTCGGCCAGCGGCGTGCCGGGCACGCGCACCAGGCTGTTGATCGGCACCGACTCCGGGTACGGGTCCATGTTGGCGAGCTGCGCGATCAACCCGGCGCGGTGCACCGGCTGCTCGCCCATGCCCACGATGCCGCCGCAGCACACGCTGATGCCGGCGCTGCGCACGGCCGCCAGCGTGTCCAGGCGGTCCTGGTAGGTGCGCGTGTCGACCACGTCGGTGTAGTACTCGGGCGCGGTGTCCAGGTTGTGGTTGTAGTAGTCCAGGCCCGCGGCCTTGAGCTGCTGCGCGTGGTGCGGCTCCAGCATGCCCAGCGTGGCGCAGGTCTGCAGGCCCAGGCCCTTCACGGCCTCGACCAGCACCGCCACCTTCTCGACGTCGCGATCCTTGGGCGCGCGCCAGGCGGCGCCCATGCAGAAGCGCGTGGCGCCGGCGTCCTTGGCGGCCTGTGCGGCGCGCACCACCTCGTCGACCTCCATCAGCTTTTGCGCCTTCACGCCGGTGTCGAACTCGGCCGACTGCGGGCAGTAGCCGCAGTTCTCGGGGCAGCCGCCGGTCTTCACCGACAGCAGCGTGGCCAGCTCGATGTCGCCTTCGGGGAAATGCCGACGGTGCACGGTCTGCGCCTCGAACAGCAGTTCCATGAAGGGCTTGTCCAGCAGCGCCTGGATGGCCTCCACGGACCAGGGGCCCTGGGGCGTCGCCACGGTCTTGGCCGGGCGGTGCAGCGTGATTGCCGCTTGTTGCAGGTCGTTGGCACCCATCAGTTGAACTCCAGAATGATTTGGTCGACGGCGAGCGATTCGCCCTTGGTCGCCGAGATCTTGCCCACCACGCCGTCCTGCGTGGCGAACAGCACGTTTTCCATCTTCATGGCCTCGATCACGGCCAGCTTCTCGCCGGCCTGGACCTGTTGCCCCGGCTGCACCGACACCTCGACCAGCAGGCCCGGCATCGGCGACATCAGGAACTTGCTCAGGTCGGGCGGTGCCTTGTAGGGCATCAGCTCGAGCAGGCGCGCGCCCAGCGGCGACAGCACCATGGTCTCGATCTGCGTGCCGTCGTGCGACACGCGCAGCGCCAGCGGGTTCTTGCCCGCGCCGCGCTCCACCTGCGCCGTGAAGGGCTTGCCGTTGGCCGTGCCCTGCACGCGCACCGCGCCGAGTGCGAAGTCGCTCTCGATCTGGTAGCGCTTGTCGCCCACCGTGACGCTGCTGGCGCCGGTCTTGTCCTGGAAGTCGCTCACCGACACCGCGTGGTGCACGTGCTTGCCCTCGGGGCCCAACTCCACCACCACGAACTGCTCGCCCACCTTCACGCCGTGGCCCGCGAGCTGCCCGCTGATGCCCGAGGCGCGCGCGCGGTAGCGGCGGTTGACGAAGGCGGCCAGCGCCACCAGGAACGCCGGATCGGCGTGCGGCACGTCTTCCGCGTGGAAGCCCTTGCCGTAGTGCTCGGCGATGAAGCCGGTGTTGAAATCGCCGGCCACGAACTTCGGGTGCGCCAGCAGCGCGGCCTGGAACGGGATGTTGCTGCTGATGCCGCGGATCACGAAGCCGTTGAGCGCCTCGCGCATCAAGGCGATCGCCTCGTTGCGGTCCTTGCCGTGCACGATGAGCTTGGCGATCATCGAGTCGTAGTACATCGGGATCTCGCCGCCGTCGTACACGCCGGTGTCCACGCGCACGCCGTGCAGGTGGCCGGTGTCGCTCGCGAACATGCTCTCGGCCGGCGGCTGGAACTTCACCAGGCGGCCCGTCGAGGGCAGGAAGTTGCGGAACGGGTCTTCGGCATTGATGCGGCACTCGATGGCCCAGCCGTCGCGCTTCACGTCGGCCTGCGCCAGCGGCAGCTTCTCGCCGGCCGCCACGCGGATCATCAGCTCGACGAGGTCGAGGCCGGTGATGCACTCCGTCACCGGGTGCTCCACCTGCAGGCGCGTGTTCATCTCCAGGAAGTAGAAGCTCTGGTCCTTGCCGACCACGAACTCCACCGTGCCCGCGCTCTGGTACTTCACGGCCTTGGCAAGCGCCACGGCCTGCTCGCCCATCGCCTTGCGCGTGGCATCGGTGATGAAGGGCGACGGCGCCTCCTCGATCACCTTCTGGTGGCGGCGCTGAATGGAGCACTCGCGCTCGTTCAGGTAGATGACGTTGCCGTGCGAATCGCCCAGCACCTGGATCTCGATGTGGCGCGGCTCCTCGACGAACTTCTCGATGAACACCCGGTCGTCGCCGAAGGAATTGCGTGCCTCGTTGCGGCAAGAAGTGAAACCCTCGAAGGCTTCCTTGTCGTTGAAGGCCACGCGCAGGCCCTTGCCACCGCCGCCGGCCGAGGCCTTGATCATCACCGGGTAGCCGATGTCCTTGGCGATCTCGACGGCGCGCTCGGCCGTCTCGATGGCGTCGTTCCAGCCGGGAATGGTGTTGACCTGGGCTTCGTTCGCGAGCTTCTTCGAGGCGATCTTGTCGCCCATGGCCGCGATCGAATAGTGCTTCGGGCCGATGAAGGCAATGCCCTCTTCCTCGACCTTGCGCGCAAAGGCTTCGTTCTCCGACAGGAAGCCGTAGCCCGGGTGCACGGCCTCGGCGCCGGTCTTCTTGCAGGCCGCGATGATGCGGTCGGCCTGCAGGTAACTCTCACGGCTGGGCGCGGCGCCGATGTGCACGGCCTCGTCGGCCAGCTCGACGTGGCGGGCTTCCTTGTCGGCGTCGGAGTAGACGGCCACCGTCAGGATGCCCATCTTCTTGGCGGTCTGGATCACACGGCAAGCGATTTCGCCGCGGTTCGCAATCAGGATCTTCTTGAACATGTTCTTCTTTCTCCGTGCGGCTCAGAGTGGAATGTTTCCGTGCTTGCGCCACGGGTTCTCGAGCTTCTTCTCGCGCAGCATCACGAGCGAGCGGCAGATGCGCTTGCGCGTCTCGTGCGGCAGGATCACGTCGTCGATGTAGCCGCGCGCGCCGGCCACGTAGGGGTTGGCAAAGCGGGCCTTGTACTCGGCCTCGCGGGCGGCGAGCTTCTCGGGGTCGTTCTTGTCTTCGCGGAAGATGATCTCCACCGCGCCCTTGGCGCCCATCACCGCGATCTCGGCGCGCGGCCAGGCCAGGTTGACATCGCCGCGCAGGTGCTTGGAGGCCATCACGTCGTACGCGCCGCCGTAGGCCTTGCGCGTGATGACGGTGATCTTGGGCACCGTGCACTCCGCGTACGCGTACAGCAGCTTGGCGCCGTGCTTGATGATGCCGCCGTACTCCTGGCCGGTACCGGGCATGAAGCCGGGCACGTCGACGAAGGTGATGACGGGGATGTTGAAGGCATCGCAAAAGCGCACGAAGCGCGCCGCCTTGATGCTGCTCTTGATGTCCAGGCAGCCCGCCAGCACCAGCGGCTGGTTGGCCACGATGCCGACCGTCTGACCTTCCATGCGCGCGAAGCCGATCACGATGTTCTTCGCGTAGTCGGGTTGCAGCTCGAAGAAGTCGCCGTCGTCCACCACCTTCAGGATCAGTTCCTTGATGTCGTAGGGCTTGTTCGGGTTGTCGGGCACCAGCGTGTCCAGCGAATAGTCGGGCCGGTCGGCCGGGTCGCCCTGGCCGTCGTTGCCCAGGCGCACCGGCGGCTTCTCGCGGTTGTTCAGCGGCAGGTAGTTGTACAGGCGGCGCAGCATCATCAGCGCCTCGACGTCGTTCTCGAACGCCATGTCGGCCACGCCGCTGCGCGTGGTGTGGGTGATGGCGCCGCCGAGCTCTTCGGCCGTGACGCTCTCGTGCGTCACGGTCTTCACCACTTCGGGGCCGGTGACGAACATGTAGCTGCTGTCCTTCACCATGAAGATGAAGTCGGTCATGGCGGGCGAGTACACGGCGCCGCCGGCGCATGGGCCCATGATCATGCTGATCTGCGGCACCACGCCCGAGGCCATCACGTTGCGCTGGAACACGTCGGCATAGCCGCCCAGCGAGGCCACGCCTTCCTGGATGCGGGCGCCGCCCGAATCGTTCAGGCCGATGACCGGTGCGCCGACCTTCATGGCCTGGTCCATCACCTTGCAGATCTTCTCGGCGTGGGCTTCGCTGAGCGCGCCGCCGAAGACCGTGAAGTCCTGGCTGAACACGAACACGAGGCGGCCGTTGATCATGCCGTAGCCCGTGACCACGCCGTCGCCGGGGATCTTCTGCTCGGCCATGCCGAAGTCGACCGAGCGGTGCTCGACGAACATGTCCCACTCTTCAAACGTGCCGTCGTCGAGCAGCAGCTCGATGCGCTCGCGCGCCGTGAGCTTGCCCTTGGCGTGCTGCGCGTCGATGCGCTTCTGCCCGCCGCCGAGTCGCGCCTGGGCGCGCTTCTTTTCGAGTTGTTCGATCAGTTCTTGCATGGTGTGCTTCCGAAGCTGTGGTTCTGGATTGCTGGGAGGGTCTTGTGGGGGCCGGGGTGTCACACCCGGGCGGTGATGGCGGCCGCGGCGAGCAGCTGGCGCGCCGCCGTCGAGGCCGGCAGGCTGCCCTGGGCCACCTGCTGCGTGAGTTGCGGCAGCAGTTCGCGCACCTGCGCGTGCTGGCGAAACGCCTGCTTGAGCCCGGCGTCGATGCGTTCCCACATCCACGCGGTGGCCTGCTTTTCGCGGCGCTTCGCGAGCTTGCCGTTGGCGGTCTGCAGCGTCTTGAATTCGAGCACGGCGTCCCAGAAGGCGTCGACGCCGGTGCCGGCGAGCGCGCTCAGCTGCAGCACCTTGGGCAGCCAGAAACGGCGCTCCACGCCGCTGTGGGCGTCGTGCACGGCGTGCGCGTGGTCGGGGTTGCCCTGGTGGCCGAACAGGCGCAGCGCCGAGGTGATCTGGGCCTGCGCGCGCGTGGCGGCGTCGCGGTCGATGTCGGCCTTGTTGATGGCGACCAGGTCGGCCAGCTCCATCACGCCCTTCTTGATCGCCTGCAGGTCGTCGCCCGCGTTGGGCAGCTGCAGCAGCACGAACATGTCGGTCATGCCGGCCACCGCCGTTTCGCTCTGGCCCACGCCCACGGTCTCGACGATGACGATGTCGTAGCCCGCCGCCTCGCAGACCAGCATGGCTTCGCGCGTCTTCTCGGCCACGCCGCCGAGCGTGCCGCTCGAGGGGCTGGGCCGGATGTAGGCACGCTCGTGCACCGACAGGCGCTCCATGCGCGTCTTGTCGCCCAGGATGGAGCCGCCCGACACGGTGGACGAGGGGTCGATGGTGAGCACCGCCACGCGGTGGCCCTTGCCGATCAGCAGCAGGCCCAGCGTTTCGATGAAGGTCGACTTGCCCACGCCGGGCACGCCCGAGATGCCGAGGCGAAACGAGGCGCCGGTGCGCGGCAGCAGCGCCGTGAGCAGTTCGTCGGCCTGCGCGCGATGGTCGGTGCGCGTCGATTCGAGCAGCGTGATCGCCTTGGCGATGGCACGCCGCTGCGCCATGCCCGGCGCATCGGCGAGCGCGCGTTCGAGCGCGCCGACGGTGTTCAGCACGCGGCCTCCGACGCCACGCGCCAGCGGTAGTGCAGGTCGACGCCCTCCTCGCCTTCGAGCACGAAGCCGTGTCGCTGGTAGAAGCGGTTGGCGTCGCTCTGCACGAGCGCGGTGAGCTTGATGTCCAGCTTCTGTTCGCGCGCCTGCGCCTTGGCCCAGCGCAGCGCCCATTCGCCGATGCCGCGCCCCTGGAAGCCGGTACGCAGGTACAGGTGATCGAGGCGCAGCGCATCCGCGTCCTCGGGCTTGAGCGTGATGAAGCCCAGGCGCTGCTCACCGTCGAGCACGATGTGGTGCATGTACGGCACCACGAAACCGGCCGACAGGCGCTCGCGCGAGCGCGTGAGGTCGAAACGGCCGACGCGCTCCAGGCTCGGACGCATCGCATCGATGCGCACGGCCAGCATGTCTTCGAAATCGCTGGAATCCACGGGCTGCAGCGACAGCCGCGACAAGAGATCGCCCACGTCGCTTCGTCTCAGACTGCGACGGCCGCGCGGATCTGCTCCAGCACGTCCTTGGCGCTGGCCGGGATGGGCGTGCCCGGGCCGTAGATGCCCTTGACACCGGCTTCGTACAGGAAGTCGTAGTCCTGGCGCGGAATCACGCCGCCGACGAAGACGATGATGTCGTCCGCGCCCTGCTTGCGCAGTTCTTCGATGATGGCCGGCACAAGCGTCTTGTGACCGGCGGCGAGTGTGCTCACGCCCACGGCATGCACGTCGTTCTCGATGGCCTGGCGCGCGCATTCTTCGGGCGTCTGGAACAGCGGGCCCATGTCGACGTCGAAGCCCAGGTCGGCGAACGCGGTGGCCACCACCTTCGCGCCGCGGTCGTGCCCATCCTGGCCCAGCTTGGAAATCATCACGCGCGGGCGACGGCCCTGTTCTTCTGCAAAATCGTTGATCTCTGTCTTGAGCGCTTCCCAGCCTTCGGCCGAGTCATAGGCGGCAGCGTACACACCGGTCACCTTCTGCGTGTCGGCGCGATGGCGGCCGAAGGATTTTTCAAGGGCGTCGGAAATCTCGCCGACGGTGGCGCGCGCACGCACCGCGTCGATGCTCAGCGCCAGCAGGTTGCCGGTGTTGTTCTCGGCGGCATCGGTGAGCGCATCGAGCGCGGCCTGCACCTTGGCGTTGTCGCGCGAGGCGCGGATGCTCTGCAGGCGCGCCACCTGCTGCTCGCGCACCTTCACGTTGTCGATCGACAGGCTGTCGATCGCATCTTCGTTCTTGAGCTTGTACTTGTTGACGCCGACGATCACGTCCTTGCCCGAGTCGATGCGCGCCTGCTTCTCGGCGGCGGCGGCCTCGATCTTGAGCTTGGCCCAGCCGCTGTCGACGGCCTTGGTCATGCCGCCCATCGCCTCGACCTCTTCGATGATGGTCCAGGCGGCGTCGGCCATGTCCTGCGTGAGCTTCTCCATCATGTAGCTGCCGGCCCAGGGGTCGATCACGTTCGTGATGTGCGTCTCTTCCTGGATGATGAGCTGCGTGTTGCGCGCGATGCGGGCGCTGAACTCGGTGGGCAGCGCAATGGCTTCGTCGAGCGCGTTGGTGTGCAGCGACTGCGTGCCGCCGAACACCGCAGCCATCGCCTCGATGGTGGTGCGCACCACGTTGTTGTACGGGTCCTGCTCGGTGAGCGACCAGCCCGAGGTCTGGCAGTGCGTGCGCAGCATCAGGCTCTTGGGGTTCTTGGGGTTGAACTCCTTCATGATGCGGCACCACAGGAGGCGCGCCGCGCGCATCTTGGCCACCTCGAGGTAGAAGTTCATGCCGATGGCCCAGAAGAAGCTCAGGCGCCCGGCAAAGCCGTCGACGTCCAGGCCCTTGGCCAGCGCGGTCTTCACGTACTCCTTGCCGTCGGCCAGCGTGAACGCGAGCTCCAGCGCCTGGTTGGCGCCGGCTTCCTGCATGTGATAGCCGCTGATCGAGATCGAGTTGAACTTGGGCATCTTCTGCGCCGTGTACTCGATGATGTCGCCAATGATCCGCATGCTCGGCGCCGGCGGAAAGATGTACGTGTTGCGGACCATGAACTCCTTGAGGATGTCGTTCTGGATGGTTCCGCTCAGCTGGTCTTGCGCCACGCCCTGCTCTTCCGCCGCGACCACGTAGCCCGCCAGCACCGGCAGCACGGCGCCGTTCATCGTCATCGAGACGCTCACCTTGTCGAGCGGGATCTGGTCGAACAGGATCTTCATGTCCTCGACCGAATCGATCGCCACGCCGGCCTTGCCGACGTCGCCGGTCACGCGGGGATGGTCGCTGTCGTAGCCGCGGTGGGTGGCCAGGTCGAAGGCCACGCTCACGCCCTGCCCGCCGGCGGCCAGCGCCTTGCGGTAGAACGCGTTCGATTCTTCGGCGGTGGAGAAGCCGGCGTACTGGCGGATGGTCCAGGGGCGCACCGCATACATGGTGGCCTGCGGGCCGCGCAGGTAGGGCTCGAAGCCGGGCAGCGTGTCGGTGTACTTCAGGCCTTGCAGGTCGGCCGCGGTGTACAGCGGCTTCACGCTGATGCCGTCGGGCGTGATCCAGTTCAGCGCATTCACGTCGCCGCCGGGCGCCGACTTGGCGGCGGACTTGGCCCAGGCGTCGAGATCGGCCGGCTTGTAGGTGGGTTCGGGTGTGCTGCTGCTCATGGAAGGCGCCGCTCCAGGCGGTGGTCTGACGGGATTCGCAAGGTCGCTTGCACGGATTTGCAAGCCGTTCACAAGTCTAACCCATCCGTAATTATTAATTCAAACGCATTTTTTGAAGTACAGTGCAGCCCATGTCCGCCGTCACCCTGACCCCCCGCGCCCTCTATGAAGAGGTGGCCGAGCTCCTGCGCCAACGGATCTTCCGCCGCGAGCTGGAGCCCGGCAGCTGGATCGACGAACTCAAGCTGGCCGAGGAATACGGCATCAGCCGCACGCCTTTGCGCGAGGCGTTGAAGGTGCTGGCCGCCGAGGGGCTGGTGACGATGAAAGTGCGCCGCGGCGCGTACGTCACCGAGGTGTCGGAGCAGGACCTGGCCGACGTGTACCACCTGCTCTCGCTGCTGGAAAGCGACGCCGCCGGCGTGGTGGCCGAGCGCGCCACCGACGCCCAGCGCGCCGAGCTGAAGGCGCTGCACGCCGAGCTGGAAGCCGCCGCCGCCCCCGGCAAGGAAGACCGCGAGCACTTCTTTGCGGTGAACGAGCGCTTCCACATGAGCCTGCTGGCCATCGCCAACAACAAGTGGCGTGACCAGATGGTGGCCGACCTGCGCAAGGTGATGAAGTTGAATCGCCACAACTCGCTGCTGAAGGCGGGGCGCATTGCCGAATCGCTGGCGGAGCACCGCGCGGTGATGGCGGCCATCGAGGCGCGCGACGCCGCCACGGCCATGGCTCGCATGCGCGAGCACTTCCTCAACGGCCTCGAAGCCGCTGTATAAGTTCACCCCCAGGCTGCGCGCACTTCGTGTCGCTTCGCCAACCCCCTTCCGGGGGCGACGCCTGCGGCCCGGCGAAGCCGGTTCCGCGGCGTCCCACGAAAGGGCCTGCGCCTCTGGGCGCGGCCTCGTTCAGCCTAGCGTGAGGGTGCCTGCCTCTGTCGCGATGCGCTGGGCGATTTCCAGCATGCGCGGGGCGACACGGCTGAGCATGGCTTCCCTCGGCAACAGGTAGGCGGGGCCGCCGCAGCTCACGCCGTAGCGTTCGCCGCGCGGGCCTTCGAGTGCGAAGCCCAGGGCGTGGATCTGGGGGTTCCATTCGCCGAAGGAGGTGCAGTAGCCCAGGCGGGCGTGCTCTTCGAGGCTGGCGATGAGGCGCGGCTCGATGGCGTGCCAGTTCTCGCCGGTTTCGAGCCGGATCTGCTCCAGCAATGCCGACTGCTCGGGCCCGGGCAAGGCGCCGATGTAGGCGCGGCCGGAGGCCGAGGTGGCGATGGACATGCGCGAGCCGACGTCGATGCGGGAGCTGATGAGCGCCGAGCGCGGGCGCAGCGAATCGATGACCAGCATGTCCAGGTCGTCGCGCACCGCCATGTGGATGCTGGCGCCCGACAGTTCGGCCAGGTTGCTCAGATGGGGACGCGCCAGCGCCCTCAGGTCGAAATTGCGCAGGTAGCGGCTGCTCATGTCGAGCAACACCGGCCCCAGGCTGAAACGCTCGCTGTCTTGCGACTGCCGCAGATACCCCGCCCCCACCAACGTCGCCGTGAGGCGCGACACCGTGGCCTTCGGAATGCCGGTGGTGTCGGCCAGCTCCCGGTTTCCGACGGGCGCTGCCGCCATCCCGATGACCTTCAGCAGCGACAACCCCCTGGCAAGCGCACTGACTTCTTCCTTGCTGCCTGCAGCTTCACTCATAAGACAGAACCTTTTTCTTGTTTCCCTGACCGCCTTATTCTTGAGCAAAAACAGGTGCTTCGCTCACACTTGTTGTTGCATTGTCATGAAACTGTGTTCCATCGAGCGTCAACTTCGCTCAATTGTGTTGACTGTCTACAAAGTCGGGGCGGCGAGGCCGGCATTCAGGCGACCTGGGCGGCAGGTTCGTGCGCCAGCGCCATCACTTCGTGCGGCGGGCGGGTCTTCAGGCGGTGGTCGCTCCAGACCTGGCGCCAGCGGCGGGCGCCGGGCAGGCCGTTGCGCAGGCCCAGCATGTGGCGCGCGATCGACCACCAGTTGGTGCCGTGTTCGGCCGCCTCGCGGACCATGTAGTCGCACATCCGCGCCTCGATGTCCTCGCGCGTGAGCGTCTGCGGGGCGTCGCCGTAGAACTCGGCGTCCCATTCGGCCAGCCACCAGGGGTTGTGGTACGCCTCGCGGCCGATCATGGCGCCGTCGAGCAGCCGCAGGTGCTCGTGCACCTGCGCGTTGGTGGCGATGCCGCCGTTGATCGAAAACTGCAGCGCCGGAAAGTCGTGCTTCAGGCGGTGCACCAGCGCATAGCGCAGCGGCGGAATTTCGCGGTTCTGCTTCGGGCTCAGGCCCTGCAGCCAGGCGTTGCGCGCATGCACGATGAACGTGCCGCAGCCCGCCTCGCTCACCGCGCCGACGAAGTCGCGCACGAACTCGTAGCTCTCGATCTTGTCGATGCCGATGCGGTGCTTCACCGTGACCGGCACATCGACCACGTCGACCATCGCCTTCACGCAATCGGCCACCAGTTGCGGCTCGTTCATGAGGCAGGCCCCGAACGCGCCGCGCTGCACGCGCTCGCTCGGACAGCCGCAATTCAGGTTGATCTCGTCGTAGCCCCACTCCTGCCCGAGCTTCGCGCAGTGCGCCAGGTCGTGCGGCTCGCTGCCGCCGAGCTGCAGCGCCACGGGGTGTTCTTCTTCATGAAAGCGCAGGTGGCGCGGCACGTCGCCGTGGATCAGCGCGCCGGTGGTCACCATCTCCGTGTAGAGCAGCGCGTGGCGTGTCATGAGGCGGTGGAAGACGCGGCAATGCCTGTCGGTCCAGTCCATCATGGGGGCCACGGACAGGCGCATGGCCTCAGTGGCGCTTGCCTTTCGAGGCAAATCGGCCTGAAGCTCAGTTTTCATGTGGTTCTCTTTTGGTGTCATTCGATCTCGTCCAGCGCTGTTTCTCCTGCACCGCTGGCACATACCCTCCAGACGAAGGGCTTGTACCAACGAAAGGGCATCCCTTAGGCAGCATCACGAAACGCAAGCGCGCAGATGGGAGCGTAGCGCACAGTCGTAGGAGCTGGGCGGCACATCCGGCCGAGGCCGGATAGCTCGCAAGCCTTCATGCCCACTTGGCGATGTCGCTGGGGAAGGCGTCGATAGCCCAGATCGAGGCCTTCGGACTGTCGAAGGAGCGGCGGACATTTCCAAACCAAAGCGTGTCGTGCTACGAGGAAGGGAGGAAATCCGAATTCTCCAAATTGGACTTTTTGCTGACGAACACAAGGCACGGACGGCCAGTAAGTGCGGCGCGCCGAGGCTCGGGGCGCATCGAAGCAAATTCGCGATCGCCCATTCGCTCGATCCACATCACCCCGCTTGTCAAGATATCACAAGCAGTTACAGTTAGAAGCAGACTCTCGTTGAGCGTCCTTAACCCACAGAATAATCGAGGGAATTTAATTGGACATTGAAAAAATACTGACGCTTGCTCGCTACCACAAAAGGGCATTCATTGCCCTCATTGCAGCGATCTATATTATATTTTTAACCATTGCTCATTTCGCATTCAAACAGCCCATCGCCGACATTGGCCTAGATCAAATAAAATCAATTTCATCTGCACTAATCACCGCAATTTTCACATTCTTTCTAATATTGGCATTCATTCCGAGTGAAGACAAAGGTGAAATCGAAGAAATTCCACCACAAAAAATCACTACTGAGTTCGATAAGCTCCTAGCAAACGCAGGGCGCTGGAGGTACAAAGGGAATTTTGGCAGATATTTACGCGGCAGAGTGCTTCCCGTGCTCGCTTCAAAACAAAACGTACACATTACTGCGTGCTTGATTGATCCTAGAGACGCCGAACTTTGCAAAAAACACGCTTCTTACCGTGGCAGCATAAATTCCATTGACAAGGGCGCCAAATATGATGCCGACATGGTTGCCAAAGAAGTAATAATAACAATCGTGATTGCCGCATGGTACACGGCAAACACTGGAATGAAAATTGACATCTATCTAAGCAAAGCATTTGATCCAATTCGAATTGACTCAAATGATCACGCAATGATTTTAACCGTTGAAGATCGTCGCAGCCCCGCGTTAAAAATCACAAAAGATCACTTTACCGCAAAACACTTTGAATTGCAGATGAGAACCGCAAGGGACCAAGGAGATCTCGTTGATCTTAGCGGCATGAGAAATGGCATTCAATTGGCAGAGATGAATGAAGCGGACGTTGTCGATGTCCTTACACAAGCAAAAATGCCTGCCTTGTGTACTCGCCTCTCCTCTGCAGCGATTTTAAAGGGCTGCCAACAATCAAGGAATCCATATGAAAATTGATGCCGCCAATCAGTTGTCTTATCTGATAGATAATTTCGATGTTCTGCAAAAAGAATGCACGCCACTCTGGCATCCCCTTGGATTCTCTTCGTGCCTCATTCTTAACAAGGCAGGCGAACTGAATTTGAGGGTTCACTACTGGCCAGAGAATCAAAGACGAACAAAAAACCCCGACTGGCCAATTCACACTCACACTTATCATTTGTCGAGCCTTGTGCTAGCAGGGACTATTCGAGACACACAATACACCACAACGACTGGGGACGATTACTCAGTCTATCGTGTAACATACAAAAACGAAGATTCCGAAATAACGAAAACAGACAGAAAAGTTGCAATTCTTCAGGAAATAGATATTGCTCGCGAAAGAGGCGAAAGCTACACAGTGGAAAGAGGCACCTTTCACCAAAGCCAAGTTGAATTCGGAAAAAGTGCAATCACGCTTGTTGCCTTAAGTGACTTCGCCAACGAAGCACCGTTAGTTTTGGGCAAGGACATGCTCGAAGAGCGTTTTCCGTACGATCGTGCACCGTTCGATTCGCAGATATTTTGGCGTGCTGTGCACGAGGGAATTTTTCACAACGAATCTGGTGGTTTTTAACCGAGCGCCTTACCTACTCGGTCATCGGAATTTGCTCCGTAATATTTACGAGATGGGCGCCCCAGCACAGGGAGATGTGTCCCTTAATTTATTTAGTTGAGCTTTTTATGGGGGTCTATCCTGCCCTTCACGACCCAATAGAGATAGTTTTCTTTCAGGTCCAAGGATTTGTCATTCGTACGCGGAGCACTCTTTTGGAACAAGAAGCTTCACGCGGCGGTTTTTGGCGAGCCGCCTGCCCGGTAGTTCCCCGGCGTCACGCCGAAGCATCGGCGGAACCAGCGCGAGAAATGCGCTTGGTCGGCAAAGCCGCATTGCGCGGCCACCTCGGCGGGCCCGTGGCCTTCGCGCAGCAGCACCTTGGCGCGGACGATGCGCGCCAGCCGTGCGTACTGCGCCGGCGCCATGCCGACCGCCGCGCGGAACAGGCGATGGAAATGCTCGCGCGACACGCCGAGCCGTTCGGCGAGCGACATGGGCTCGATGCGGCAGGCGTCCTCGGTCGCGAGCAGGTCGCACACCGCCTCGACACGCGCATCGCCCGCGGCCCGCGCGACCGCCACGAGCGGCTCGGTCGTCTGCGTGCGGAAGATACCGTCGAGCAGCGCGTCGATGCGCGCACCGTCCTTCGCCGATGCCGCCTGCGCGAGCGCATCGACGCTCGCCTCGTCACGCCAGACCTCCTGCCGCATCGACCCGCGCCGACCCGCTGGCCACCCCATTCGCGCCGCCACCCAGGCGTGCGGCACGTACAGCATCACCATGCGAAAGCCCTGCGCGCTCACGCCGGCCGTGTGCAGCGCGAACGGCGGCATCAGCACCAGCTCGCCCGCCTGCGCCGAGCGGGGCGCGCCGGCGCAGACGAACTCGCAGCGGCCTTCGACGATCGCGCCCACGCTCCACTCCGCATGCCAGTGCAGCGCGAAGTGCGCCTTGGGATCGCCCGCGAACATCACCTCGACCGGCGTACCGTCGGCCAGCGGCAGGCCGATCACATGCGAGGTCGTCGGGGCGGGAAGCGTCATGGCCCGCCGAGGGTAGCGCAGCCACCCGCCGAAGGCAGCGCCCGCCTCACACCGCGATCGCGCCGCGCACCGTGAGGCCCATCCAGCCCGCGCTGGCCTGCGTCGCCTGCACGGGGCCGAGCAGCGCCAGTTCCTCGACCGGATGCTCGTGAAAGCGCAGCGTGGCCTCGCCCTGCACCCAGCCCGTTTCGACACGGTCGATGATGTCGGCGCGCAGGTAGCGCGGCACCGCCACGCTGCCCGGCTGTGTCAGGTCGGGCCAGCCGATGGCGCCGATGGTGGGCGCGGCCAGGAAGCCGAGCGGCCCGCTCGCCTCGCCCGACAGCGTGACCGTGGCATCCACCAGCCGCCGCTCCTTCACGCTGAGGCTCGCGCCGAGCCGGCTGCCAGCCGCCATCGGCGCGGCGGCCGGATGGATCAGCGGCAGGCTGCGCGTCAGCCAGGTCTGGCCGATCTTCTTGGGCCAGCCCTGCAACCAGCCGCGCAGCATCGAGATGTCCTGGTCGACGTAGATGAGCGGGCAGTAGAAGCAGCGGCGCGACGTGTCGCCGCGCGCCGGTTCGATCTCGAGCACCACGATGGTCTCGCGGTACTGCGCGTACACCGGGTCGAGCATTTCGCGCCCGTCGTCGCCGCACGATTGCCAGTCGGCGAAATGCACGCAGCCGTTACCCGTGGCCACGCCGACCTCCGGCGGCACCAGCGCCGCGCCGCGTGCGGCATCGAACGAGAAACCCACGTTGACCAGCCACCCGGCGTAGTGCCACGGCGGCGCCTGCACGAGCGCGCTGCGGCCCGAAGCGGTGAAGGGTGGAGCGAAGGAAGACGAAGAAGAAGGCGACATCAAACAACCTGTCGTGACGGAGTCAAAGAAGCCCCGCAAGATAGGCACGCCCCGCGCCCGCGTCTTGTACGCCAGTGATGCAATGCACAAACAGCGCTTTCGCGTGCGCGGGGGACGCCATGTGGCGGCGTTGTCCGACTCCGCCCCGCCCTCGCCTCGTGACAATGGACCGGCCCGGCAGACCCGCGCCACAAGCGCAGACGAGCCGACGCATTTCATTTCCAGGCTACGCACCGATGACCCGCATCTACCTCATAGAAGACAACCCCCTGATCGCCACCACCCTGACCGATGGACTGAGGGAATTCTCCGGATGCGAAGTCGTCGCCACCGCCAGCAGCAGCGACGAAGCCATCGACTGGCTCGACGCCAACCCCGACGCCTGGGACGCCGCAGTGATCGACGTGTTCCTCGCGCAAGGCAACGGCCTGACCGTGGCCAACCACCTGAGGGAACGCAAGTCGCCCGCGCAGCGCACCGTGGTGTTCATGAACCACGCGACCTCCGAGGTGCGTGAAGGCGCGCTGTCGGCGGGCGTGGATGCGGTGTTCGACAAATCGCTGCAGCTCGAAGACTTCTACGACTTCTGCCGCACGCTCGGCATTGCGCCGCGCCGTTAGTCGTTCAGACGTTGGCCGCCCAAATCGATTCGGCCAGCAGCCCCAGCCCTTCTTCAAAGACCGCTTCCGGAATGGTGAGCGGAAACAGGAAGCGCACCACGTTGCCGTGCACCCCGCAGGTCAGCAGCAGCAGCCCACGCTCGAGCCCCGCCGCATGCACGCGCTTCGTGAACTCGGCATCGGGCTCGCCGCTGCGTGGATCGCGAAACTCCACCGCCACCATCGCGCCCAGGCCGCGCACGTCGCAGATGCGCGGCACCTCGGTGCGCAGTGCCGAGAGGCACGCCGTCAGCCGCTCGCCGAGCATGCGGGCGCGTGCGACCAGCCCTTCGTCCTCGATCACGCGCATCGTCTCCAGCGCCGCCGCCACCGCCAGCGGATTGCCCGCGTAGGTGCCGCCGAGGCTGCCGACGCGCGTGGCGTCCATGAGTTCGGCGCGCCCCGTGAGCGCCGACAGCGGAAAGCCGCCGGCCAGGCTCTTGGCGGTCGTCACCAGGTCGGCCTCGATGCCGTAGTGCTCCAGCGCGAAGAGCTTGCCGGTGCGCCCGAAGCCGGTCTGGATTTCGTCGACGACCAGCAGGATGCCGTGGCGGTCGCACTCCGCGCGCAGGTGCTCCATGAGCGCGGGCGGCGCCACGTAGAAGCCGCCCTCGCCCTGCACCAGCTCGATGACGATCGCGGCCACACGCTGCGGATCGACGTCGGTCTTGAACAGCCGGTCGAGTGCCGCGATGCTGTCGTCCACCGTCACGCCCAGCGGCGCGGCCGGAAACGGCACGTGCCACACATCGCCCGGCATCGGACCGAAGCCCGCCTTGTATGGCGCGACCTTGCCGGTGAGCGCCATGCCCATGAAGGTGCGGCCGTGGAAGGCGCCCGAGAACGCCACCACGCCGCTGCGGCCCGTGGCGGCGCGCGCCACCTTCATCGCGTTCTCGATGGCCTCGGCGCCGGTCGTGAAGAGCGCACTCTTCTTGGCACTCGGGCCGGGCACGACGCGGTTCAGCTGCTCGCACAGCGCCACGTACTCCTCATACGGCGTGACGTGGAAGCAGGTGTGGTGAAAGTCGTCGAGCTGCGCGCGCACGGCCGCCACGATGCGCGGATGGCGGTGGCCGGTGGCGAGCGTGGCGATGCCGCTGGCAAAGTCGACAAAGCGCCGGCCTTCCACGTCCCACAGCTCGGCGTTGTCGGCGCGGGCGGTGAAGTGCGGCGTGAGCGTGCCGATGCCCTGCGCGCAGGCGGCGTTCTTGCGGGCCTGCAGGCTCGCGTTGGTCGTGACTTGGGTGAGCATGAAGAAGAAAAAAATAGAAAGGAGAAGAGCAGGAAATCAGCCGCGCATCAGGTGCTCGGCCAGCGCGCGAAAGGCGGGCATCGAGGTCGGCAGGTGCGCGTTGGCGGCCAGCGGGTGCGAGGCAAAACGCACCACCACCATCTCGGCCTCGGGGTCGATGTGCAGCGCCTGGCCGTGGATGCCTTGTGCGGTGAAAGTACGGCGCGCGTCGTGCGCCACCCACCACATGTTGCGATAGCTCCAGCCGGCCAGCCGCGTGTAGCCCGCGAACGCAAAGCGCGCCGGATCGGCGCCGCGGCGGATGTCGGCCACCACGGCCTCGGGCACGATCTGCATGCCGTTGAACGCGCCGCCCAGCCGCATCATTTCGCCCAGCCGCGCGAGGTCGCGCAGGCCGGTGCACAGACCGCCGCCCGCGAACTCGGCGCCCTGCCCGTCCACGGCAAAGGCCGCGTCCTGCTCGGCACCCAGGCGCGACCAGATGCGCTCACTCAACACCCGTGCCAGCGGCTGCCCTGCCACGCGGCTGATGAGCCAGCCCAGCACATCGGTGTTGACGGTGCGGTAGGCAAAGGCCTCGCCGTGCGTGCCCTGCCCCTGCACGGTCTGCAGGAACTGGCGGTAGCCCTCGGCGCCCGCGTAGCCCGCGGGGCGCGGCAGCAGCTGGCCCGCGCGCGCATGCTTCCACACGCCGGCCTCGGGGTCGGTGTAGTCCTCCGAGTAGTCGATGCCCGTCGTCATGTCCATCACCTGGCGCACGGTGGCGTGGCCGAAGGCGCTCGTCGCCAGCTCGGGGATGTAGTGCCGCACCTGCGCGTGTTCGTCGAGCGCGCTCTCGGCCGCGAGCATCGCGCCGACCGTGCCGACGACCGACTTGGTGACCGACATCGCCATGTGCTGCCCGTGTTCGTCGAGCGCGCCGAAGTAGCGCTCGTACACGATGCGCCCGCGGTGCAGCACCACCGCGCCGTCGGCGCAGATCGTCGTGAGCGCGCTGCGCCAGTCGGTGCGCGACCCATCGGCGGGCAAGGTGAAGGCCAGCGTGTCGAGCTCGGGCCGCTCGGCGCGCGGCAGCACCGACACCGGGCCGGTGCCGCGCGACACGTTGCGCGTCGGTTGCAGCTCGCGCAGGTGCGAGAAGGCCCAGCGGTTCTCGGGGGCCTGGAAGATCGGGCGTTCGCGCGGGCGCTGCACCTCGGTGCCGGCCGTGGGAAAACCATCGCGCCAGCCGTCGGCCAGCGCGGCGTTGGGAGCCGTCGTTTCTTGGGTGGTCATAGGGTGTCGTGGCTCATTCGCCGAGCGCATCCAGGTCGCCCATCACGCGGCGCTCCAGGATGTCGCTGGCACGGCTCAGGTGGGCGTGCATGTGTTTCGCGGCGACTTCGAGCTTGTTCTCCTCGACCGCGTCAAGAATCTGCAGGTGCTCGCGGCACGACTTGCGCAGCAGGTCGATGTTCACGAGCGGGTAGTCCGACAAGTCGGAGATGCGGCGCAGCCGGTTCTGCTGCTTCACCGCATCGAGGATGAAGCGGTTGCCCGAGGCGCTGGCCAGCAGCTCGTGGAACTGCGCGTTGGCTTCGAAGAACTCCATCCACGAATGGCGCGAGGCGTGCGTGAGCAAGGTCTGCTGCTGTTCGCGGCAGGCCAGCAGCCGCTCGTGCTCGACCTTGAAGCCCGGCTCGCGCAACGCCGCGCATTCGACCACCAGCCGGAAGCGGTAGCTCTCGCGCTCGCTCTCGACCGAGTCGAGGGTTTCGGTGAACTCCCAGCGCTGGTAGTGGCGCCCGCGCAGCACGCCGTCCTGCAGCAGCGTGGTCATCACGTTGCGCAGCAGCGGGCGCGGCACGCCGTAGGTCTGGGCCAGCTCGAGTTCGTTGACGCGCGTCGGCAGCTTGCCCGCGAGGCGGTCGCGCAGCACGCGGTAATAGAGCGTCTTCTCCTCGTCCTCCGGCATCTCGCGGCGTGCGCGGTCGAGCGCCTCGCGATCGGCCACCAGCGTGTAGCCGCGGTTGGGCACATGCGCCAGCAGCGCACGCTCGTGCAGCAGGCGCAGCGCGGCGCGCACCGGCGTGCGCGAAATGCCGAGCCGGCCCGCGAGGTCGGTCTCGGTCATGTGGCGGCCGTTCTCGTAGCCGCCGGCCAGGGCCTGGTCGAGGATGTAGCGGCTCACGCGCTGGGTGAGCGGCGGGACCGACTTGTTGTCCATCTGCGTCTGCATCTGCATCTGCTGCTGCGGGGCCATCCATGGGTCTCCGGAAACACGGGCTGGGTGCCGATCATCGCGGGTTCTTTGTATTTTTGGCCCTAAAAAACCATGTACATCTCACGCCAAAAATACAATTTGGATTTCAAGATCGGCCCCACGCCGACCCGGACGACGGGTCGTTTCCCAAGGAGAAAAAACCGTGGCTTCCGCCGATACCCTGACAACGCCACCCGGTTCGCTCGACGCGTTCTGGATGCCCTTCACGCCCAACCGCAAGTTCAAGCAAGCGCCGCGCCTCATCGTCGGCAGCGAGGGCCTGTACTACGACCTGGCCGACGGCCGCCGCGTGCTCGACGCCATCGCCGGCCTGTGGTGCGTGAACGCCGGGCACCGCAATCCGCGGGTCAGCGCGGCGATGAAGGCGCAGATCGACGTGCTCGACTACGCCTCCAACTTCCAGATCGGCCACCCCGCCGCCTTCACGCTGGCGCAGCGCCTCACGCAGATGGCGCCGGCCGGCATGGACCACGTGTTCTTCACCAACTCGGGCTCCGAGTCGGTCGACACCGCGCTGAAGATCGCGGTGGCCTACCACCGGGCGCGCGGCGACGCGGGCCGCTACCGGCTCATCGGGCGCGAGCGCTCGTACCACGGCGTGGGCTTCGGCGGCATCTCGGTGGGCGGCATCGGGCGCCAGCGCAGCACCTTCGGGCCGCTGCTCAACGGCGTGGACCACCTGCCGCACACGCTCGACCTGGCGCGCAACGCCTTCTCGCGCGGCGAGCCGCCGCACGGCATCGACAAGGCCGACGCGCTCGAGGCGCTGGTCTCGCTGCACGACGCCTCGACCATCGCCGCCGTGATCGTCGAGCCCGTGGCCGGCTCCACCGGCGTGCTGCCGCCGCCGCGCGGCTACCTCAAGCGCCTGCGCGAGATCTGCGACAGGCACGGCATCCTGCTGATCTTCGACGAGGTCATCACCGGCTTCGGTCGCGTGGGCAGCAACTTCGCCTCCGACCTGTTCGGCGTGACACCCGACCTCATCACCACCGCCAAGGGCCTGACCAACGGCGCCGTGCCGATGGGCGCGGTGCTCATGCGCGGCGCGGTGCACGACGCCTTCATGCACGGCAGCGTGAGCGCGGTCGAGCTGTCGCACGGCTACACCTACTCGGGCCATCCGCTGGCCTGCGCCGCCGCCATGGCCACGCTCGACGCCTACACCGAAGACGGCCTCATCGCCCGCGCCGCCGAGCTGTCGCCCTATTTCGAAGACGGCCTGCACAGCCTGCGCGGCCTGCCGGGCGTGATCGACGTGCGCAACGTCGGCCTGCTGGCCGGCATCGAGCTGCAGGGCTGGGCCTCGGGCCCCGGCACGCATGCGCAGGCCGTGGCGCAGCATTGCCTGGACGAAAGCGGCGTGCTGGTGCGCTCGGTGGGCGACACCATCGCGCTGTCGCCGCCGTTCACGCTGGAGCGCCGGCACATCGACCAGATCATCGACAGCCTGCGCGCCGCCATCGCGCAGACCGCACAAGCCACCGACACCGCGGCCTGAGCACCTCACGCCGCATCGCACACACAAGACAAGCCCCGGAGACAAGACACACCATGGACATCGAATCGTTCCCCCTGTACGACATCGAAGGCGACGCGCAGCAGCGCGGGCGCCAGTACGGCCGCGCCGCCGGCGACCGCATCGACCTGAGCCTGCGCACCTACCGCGCCGCCTTCGAGCGCGTGGGCCTGAGCTGGGAGCGCACGCGCGCGCTGGCGCGCCGCTTCATGCCGATGGTCGAGACCTTCGACGCCGGCATGCTGCGCGAGATCGAGGGCGTGGCCGAAGGCGCGGGCGTGCCGGCCGAGGACATCGTGGCACTCAACGCGCGCAGCGAAATGCTCTACGCCTTCCAGCAGCTCGAAGCGACCGAGCCGCCCGACGGCTGCACCGGCGTGGTCGTCATGCCCTCGGCCGCGCGCGACGGCAAGCTCATCCATGCGCAGAACTGGGACTGGCGCGTCGAGAGCCTCGAACTCGGCGTGGTGCTGCGCATCCAGCCGGACGAAGGCCCGGCCATGCTCACCTTCGCCGAGGCCGGCACGCTGGCGCGCGCGGGACTCAACAGCGCGGGCATCGCCGTCACCGGCAACTTCATCAAGGCCGACAACGACGGCAAGCAGCAAGGCGTGCCGCTGGCGCTGATCCGCCGCGGCATCCTGCAGTCGACGCTGTATGCCAACGCGCTGGGCGTGGTGTGCCGCAGCGCGCGCTCGATCTCCAACAACATGATCATCACGCACGCCGAGGGCGAGGCCGTGAGCCTGGAGACCTGCCCCGAGCAGGTGTTCTGGCAGCAGCCCGAAGGCGGCATCCTGGTGCACGCCAACCACTTCAAGACCCCGGCGGCGCTGGCGCGCGTGGTCGACCGCAGCCTGGAGACCACGCCCGATTCGCTCTACCGCGACCGCCGCGTGACCGAGGCGCTGCACAACAAGCGCGCGGCGGGCCTGCTCACCGAGCAGGACGTGCTCGACGCGCTGCAAGACCGCTTCGGCGCGCCGCGCGCCGTGTGCCGCAGCCCGAGCGCGGGCCCCGGCGGTGCCTCGTCGGCCACCGTGGCGACCATCGTCATGGACCCGGCGGCACGAAAGATGCGCATCGCGCCGGCGCCCTTCAAGGCGCACCGCTTCACCGAGTATTCCCTCTGATCCGCCCGCCCCGCCCAGCCATCGCCAGGAGTGTTGCCATGAAC
>NZ_JBWKYW010000024.1:65382-96405 GCF_059423965.1 Variovorax sp. GW458-11-26-14-LB1 | reverse complement strand
CGTCGATGGGGTGCCTTGCGCAGCGAAATCAAGGAGGAGCCCGAAGGGCGGGGGACATTCGCGGAGCAAGGCACCCCGTCGGCGGGAGCGCGCCCTGAAGGACTGCGCTCCCAACGACAAGGCACCGACAAGCCCGATGTCATTTCATTGCGCCAGGACCGACAGCGCGTTCAAGGGAAGCTGGATGTGCACCATGCTGCTGGGCACCAGCGGCTCTTCGCCGCCGCTGCGCGCATCGGCGGGCAGCTCGGCCTCGATCTCGATGCCCAGCGGCTCGCAGGCCAGGCGGGCCGAGGTGCGGTTGCCGAAGAACTCGGTGTCGAGCAGGCGCGCGGCGAAGCTGTTGGTGCCGAGTTCGGAACCGAAGCGCTTCACCACCACATGCTCGGGGCGGATGCCCACGGTGGCCTGCGAACCCACGCTGAGGCTGCCGGGCGCGCAGAACAGTTCGCTGTCGCGCACGCGCACCTTGCCGTCGGCCAGCACGGTGGCGGGCAGCATGTTCATGCGGCCCACGAAGCCCGCCACGAAGCGGGTGCGCGGCTTGCGGTACAGCTCGTCGGGCGTGCCGGCCTGCTCGATGCGGCCGTTGTGCATCAGCACCACGCGGTCGGCCATCGAGAGGGCTTCTTCCTGGTCGTGCGTGACCATGATGGTGACGATGCCCAGGCGCTTCTGCAGCGCGCGGATTTCGCTGCGCAGCGTCGCGCGCACCTGCGCGTCGAGCGCGGAGAGCGGCTCGTCGAGCAGCAGCAGGCGCGGGTTGGGCGCCAGGGCGCGCGCCAGCGCGATGCGCTGCTGCTGGCCGCCCGAGAGCTGCACGGGGTACTTGTCGGCATGCGCGGTAAGGCCGACCAGGTCGAGCATCTCGCGCGAGCGCTTGGCCATCTCGCGCGCCAAGGCACCCGTGGGGTGCAGGCCGTAGGCGATGTTCTGCGCGGCCGTGAGGTTGGGGAACAGCGCGTACGACTGGAACACCACGCCGAAGCCACGCGCCGCGGGCGGCAGGCCCGCGATGTCCTGGCCGCCGAGCAGGATCTGCCCGCTGTCGGCGCGCTCGATGCCGCACACGATGCGCAGCAGCGTGGTCTTGCCGCAGCCCGAAGGACCGAGCAGGCAGACGAACTCGCCGGGCTCGATGTCCAGGTCGATGCCGTCGAGCACGCGCGTGGCGCCAAAGGACTTGCCGATGCCGCGAAGAGAAAGAAAACTGGTCATGTGCGGCTGCCCGGAACCCCGATCACATCGGCTTCTTTTCAGCCTTGGCGTCGTAGCGCTTCGACCATTCCGTCAGGATGCGGTCGCGGTTGGCGGCAGCCCAGTTGAAGTCGTTCTTGGCCAGCAGCTTCTCGACGTCGCCCGGCACGAACTCGAGCTTTTCCTGGATGCCCGGCAGCGCGAGCACGGCGAAGTTCTTCGCGTACAGCTCGTTGGCCTGCTTGGTCACGGCCCAGTCGGCCAGGGCCTTGGCGGCGTCCTGCTTCTTGCTGGTCTTGATGATGCCGGTGGCTTCCATGTCCCAGCCCAGGCCTTCCTTGGGCAGCACGATGTCGATGGGGGCGCCGTCGCGCTTGGTCTTGTTGGCGCGGTATTCGAACGACATGCCGAGCGCGAACTCGCCGGCGCCGGCCTGGCGGCAGGGCTTGCTGCCCGAGAGGCTGTACACGCCGATGTTCTGGTGCAGCGCGTCCATGTACTTCCAGGCCTTGTCTTCGCCCATCATCTGGATCCAGCCCGACACCATGAGGTAGCCGGTGCCCGATGCCGCGGGGTTGGGCATGGTGATCTGGCCCTTGTAGACCGGGTTGGTCAGGTCGGCCCAGCTGGTGGGCTTGGGCAGGTTCTTCTTCGTGGCTTCGGCGGTGTTGAAGCAGATGGCCGACGACCACACGTCCATGCCGACCCACTTGGGCGGGTTGGCGGTGTCGCGCATGGTGGGCTTGATGGCGTCCAGGCCCTTGGGGGCGTAGGGCTGGAGCATGCCTTCCTTGTCCAGCAGCATCAGCGAGGTGGCGGCCAGGCCCCACACCACGTCGGCCTGCGGGTTGGCCTTTTCAGCCAGCAACTTGGCGGTGACGATGCCGGTGGAGTCGCGCACGAACTTCAGTTCGATGGCCGGGTTCTCCTTTTCGAAGGCGGCCTTGTAGGCCTGCACCTGGTCGGCTTCGAGCGCGGTGTAGACCAGCAGCTCGGTGCGGCCTTGGGCCGAGGCGGCGAAAGCCAGCGAGAACAAGGCGGCGGGCACGGCGGCCCACATCAGACGACGATGCAGCATGGGAGATTCCCTCGAGGTAAGAACAGGCGGTGTACGCAAAAAGAAAACACGGCCGGGGCCGTGAACGCAGCGATGCTCGCAGCGCTATGTGACAAAGGTTTGTCACACGGCCGTACCCGCGCTGCGGCGTTTGCACTTTCGTCACACAGCTGTCATCGAGCGACGCGAGCCTGTACAGGCTGTCGCACACCGTTCTTTTGCAATCCCATGACACTCGACCTCGCCGAGATCGCTCGCCTGTTCGCCGAACGCGGCGGCCTGGCGTACGCGGGCGAGCCGGTGTCGCAGCTCGAGCACGCGTTGCAATGCGCCTGGCTGGCCGAACAGGCCGGCGCCGGCGACACGCTCGTGACGGCCGCATTGCTGCACGACCTGGGGCACCTGCTGATCGCCGAGCACCAGACGCTGTCGCTCTCGCCCACCGAACTGGGCATTGACGACCGCCACCAGGACATCGCGCTGCCGCTGCTGCGCGGCGCCTTCGACGTGGCGGTGCGCGAACCGATCCGCCTGCACGTGGACGCCAAGCGCTACCTGTGCGCGACGCGCCCGGGCTACGTGTCGAAGCTCTCGCCCGATTCGGTGCGCAGCCTGGCGCTGCAGGGCGGCGTGATGGACGACGAGGCGGCGCAGCGCTTTGCGGGCCTGCCGTGGTCGGGCGACGCGGTGCGGCTGCGGCTGTGGGACGAGGCCGCCAAGGCCGAGGGGCTGCGAACGCCGCCGCTGGCGCATTTCCTGGCGACGGCGGCGCGCGTGATGCTGCGCTGAGGACTGGCGGGGCGGCGGGAGCCGCCTTCAGCCCCGCTTAAGACGCACTTGTCTACGATGGACGCCTCACGAGGTCCGGCGCATCGGCGCCTGCGAGGAAATCCGCATGTCATCTGCTCCATCCCCCACTGTCGCGGCGCGTGTCAGCACGTTCGTCCAGGTCGTGCGCCGCGTGCTGCGGCTCGCGGCGCCCTACTTCAACTCGGACGAGGAGAAATGGCGGGCGCGCCTGATGTTCGCTGGCATCGTGGCGCTGAACCTGGCGTACGTGTACGCGCTGGTGCTCTTCAATCAGTGGTACGGCCGTTTCTACGATGCGCTGCAGAACAAGGACGCGGTGGTCTTCTGGCGCGAAATCCGCGTGTTCGCCGTGCTGGCCTTCTTCAACATCGCGATCCAGGTGGCGAAGTTCTACGTGACACAGATGCTCCAGTTGCGCTGGCGCGCCTGGATGACCCGGAACTACCTCGACCGCTGGATGGCCGACCGGACCTTCTATCACCTGGAGCTGGCGCGCTACGCGCAGGCCGACGGCGTCACGCCCGACAACCCCGACCAGCGCATCCAGGAGGACATGCAGATGTTCACCAATGCCACGATGGTGCTGTCGATGGATTTGCTGAACGCGGTGGTCACGCTGCTGAGCTTCATCGGTATCCTGTGGGGCCTGTCGGGCACCTTCGACCTGTCACTGGGCGGCAGCACCTACCAGGTCGCCGGCTCGATGGTGTGGCTGGCGCTGGTCTACTGCGTGGTCGGCACGGTCATCACGCATTTCATCGGCCGGCCGCTGATCGGCCTGAACTTCCGCCAGCAGCGCTTCGAGGCCGACTTCCGCCACCACCTGGTGCGCGTGCGCGAGTACAGCGAAGCGATCGCACTCGACCACGGCGAAACAGTGGAGCGTGGCCAGCTCGACACGCGCTTCGGCGCGGTGCTGCGCAACTACCTGCAGCTGATCAAGAAACGGAAGAACCTGGTCACCTTCACCGCGATGTTCGGTCAGGCCTCGCTGATCTTCCCGTTCCTGGTGTCAGCGCCGCGCTTCTTCAGCGGCGCCATTCAGCTGGGTGCCCTCATGCAGATTTCCTCGGCCTTCGACAAGGTGCAGGAATCGCTGAGCTGGTTCGTCGAAAACTACGACAAGGTGGCCGTCTGGCGCGCCACCACCGACCGCCTGATCAGCTTCGACGACGCGATGCGCGCCCACGCCACGCGCGAAGACGCCCTGCAGCGCGAAGAAGGCGCCGCCGCGCTGGGCACCAGCGACCTCACGCTCGCGCTGCCCAACGGCACGCAGCTGCTGGCCGGCGCCGCGTTGGCGGTGCGCCCCGGCGACAGCGTGCTGCTGCAAGGCCCGTCGGGCAGCGGAAAGTCGACGCTGTTCCGCACCTTCGCGGGCATCTGGCCGTTCGCGAGCGGCAAGGTGCAGGCCCCGGCCGACGCGGTCTTCATGCCGCAGCGCCCCTACCTGCCCGACGGCAAGCTGCGCGAGGCGCTGACCTACCCGCACCCGGCCGCCGGCTTCAGCGACGACCAGCTGCGCCAGGCGCTGGTCGATGCGCTCTTGCCCGACCTCGCGAACCGGCTCGACGACAGCGACGCCTGGAGCCAGAAGCTCTCGGGCGGCGAGCAGCAGCGGCTGGCGATCGCGCGGGTGCTGCTGAAGAAGCCGGCGTGGCTCTTCGCCGACGAGGTGACCAGCGCGCTCGATGCACCGGCCGAAGCCGTGCTCTACCAGCGGCTGGCCGACACGGTGCGCGCGGGCGGCGGTGCGATGGTGTCGATTGCGCACCGGCCGGCGGTGGGCGATTTCCACGGCCAGCGGTGGACGCTGGTGCCGCAGGACGAAAGCGCAGCCGGCGGCGCGCGCTACCGGCTCGATACCTCTACAGCGGCTCAGGCCGCAGCGACGTAACGCTCCCAGCCCTTCTTGCGCAGGTCGCAGGCCGGGCATTCGCCGCAGCCGTAGCCCCACGCCTGGCGGTGTTCGCGGTCGCCGAGGTAGCAGGTGTGGGTTTCTTCCACGATCAGGTCGACCAGCGGTTGGCCGCCCAGCCGGTGGGCCAGCGCCCAGGTCTCGGCCTTGTCGATCCACATGAGCGGCGTCTCGATCACGAGGCGGCGCTCCAGCCCGAGCGACAGCGCGAGCTGCATGGCCTTCATGGTGTCGTCGCGGCAGTCGGGGTAGCCCGAGAAGTCGGTTTCGCAGACGCCGGTGACGATCACCTGCAGCCCGCGCCGGTAGGCCAGCGCGCCCGCCAGCGTGAGGAACAGCAGGTTGCGCCCCGGCACGAAGGTGTTGGGCAGGCCGTCGGCCTGCATGGCGAAAGCGACTTCTTCGGTGAGCGACGAGCCGCCGAGCTGCGCCAGCGCGGCCAGCGTGAGCACGTGGTCTTCGCCCAGGCGCGGCGCCCATTCGGGAAAGCGCTCGCGCATCTTCGCGAGCACGGTGCCGCGCACGTCGAGCTCGACGCGGTGGCGCTGGCCGTAGTCGAAGCCCAGGGTTTCGACGCGCTGGTACTTGGACAGGGCCTCGGCCAGGCAGGTGGCCGAGTCCTGGCCGCCGGAGAAGAGAACGAGGGCGGTGGTGTGCAGGGGCATGTCCGTCAACGGCGGGGCCGTTGTAGTGCAAATGCGCGATTTTCGCAGCCGATCGATGCTGCGGGCCGCCCTGTTCTGCGCTGCTTCTAGAGAAAGCGCTCCAGCAGCTTGCGCGAGGCGCGATCCAGCGCCTTCGCGTCGGGAATGCGGAACTGCACGCCGTGCGCGCTCGCGATGAGCAGCGCGCCGCCTTCGAGCCGGCGGATGTCTTCCTCGGCCTTGAGCACGAAGCTGGTGTCGCCACGGTCGGTGCTCACGGTCCAGGTGCTGGGCACGCCGAAGCTCGACACGCCGTGCAGCTTCAGCAAGGTGGGCGCGAAGTCGCGCACGGCGAGTTCTTCGGTCAGCAGCGCCTGGGTGGGCGCGGGCAGCTGGTCGACGCGGTCGACCCACACGAGTTCGCGGCCCTCGCTGCCGACCAGCGACACGCCCTCGTTGGGCGCGCTCAGCGGAAAGGCGCGCACGGGCGTCACGCCCACGTGGTGCTCGCCCTGCGCGTCGGTCAGCACGAGACGCCCGAACGTGTCGCGTGCGAGTTCGAAGCTGGTGTTGGTATTGGTGCTGCTGCTCATCACACGTCCCCTGCCGGATGGGCGGCGTGGCTCACGGCCAGCGGCGCCTGGGCGTTGGCGCGCTCGTCGGCGGCACCTTCGCTCACATCGTCTTCGTCGCCCTGGCGCAGCTGCGCCTGGTACAGGCGCCAGTAGGCGCCCTGCTTGGCCATGAGCGCGTCGTGCGGCCCGACCTCGACCACCTCGCCGCGGTCCATGACCACGAGGCGGTCGGCCTTGCGCAGCGTGGACAAACGGTGGGCGATGGCGATGGTGGTGCGGCCCTGCACGAGGTTGTCGAGCGCCTTCTGGATTTCCTTCTCGGTCTCGGTGTCCACGGCCGAGGTGGCCTCGTCGAGGATCAGGATGCGCGGGTCGATGAGCAGCGCGCGCGCGATGCTGATGCGCTGGCGCTCCCCGCCCGACAGGCCCTGGCCGCGCTCGCCCACCAGCGAGTCGTAGCCATGCGGCAGGCGCAGGATGAAGTCGTGCGCGTGGGCCGCGCGGGCCGCCGCGACGACTTCTTCGCGCGTGGCGTCGGGCTTGCCGTAGGCGATGTTCTGCGCGATGGTGCCGAAGAACAGGAACGGCTCCTGCAGCACCAGCCCGACGTGGCGGCGGTAGTCGGCCACGGCGAAGCGGCGGATGTCGGTGCCGTCGACCTTGATGGCGCCGTCGGTCACGTCGTAAAAGCGGCAGATCAGGTTGACCAGCGTGCTCTTGCCCGAGCCGCTGTGGCCCACGAGGCCGATCATCTCGCCGGGCTCGATGGTCAGGTCGAGGTCGTGGATCACGGCGCGCGAGCCGTAGCGGAAACCGAGGCCGCTCATCTCGATGCGCCCTTGCACGCGCTCCACCTTCACCGGGTTGGCCGGCTCGGGCACGTTGCTCACGTGGTCGAGGATGTCGAAGATGCGCTTGGCGCCAGCGGCGGCCTTCTGCGTGACCGAGACGATGCGGCTCATCGAGTCGAGCCGCGTGTAGAAGCGGCCGATGTAGGCGATGAAGGCGGTGAGCACACCCACCGTGATGCTGCCGCGCGCCACCTGCCAGATGCCGAAGGCCCAGACCACGAGCAGGCCGATTTCGGTCAGCAGCGACACGGTCGGCGTGAACAGCGACCAGGTGCGGTTGAGCTTGTCGTTGACCTGCAGGTTGTAGGCGTTGGCGACGCGGAAGCGCTCGGCCTCGCGGCGCTCCTGCGCGAAGGCCTTGACCACGCGGATGCCGGGGATGGTGTCGGCCAGCACGTTGGTCACTTCGGACCAGACGCGGTCGATCTTCTCGAAGCCGGTGCGCAGGCGGTCGCGCACGACGTGGATCATCCAGGCGATGAAGGGCAGCGGCACCAGCGTGACCACGGCCAGCAGCGGGTTGATCGAGATCAGGATGGCCGCCGTCATGACGATCATCAGCACGTCATTGGCGAAATCGAGCGCGTGCAGCGACAAGAAGACGTTGATGCGGTCGGTTTCGGAGCCGATGCGCGCCATGAGGTCGCCGGTGCGCTTGCCGCCGAAGTAGTCCAGCGGCAGGGTCAGCAGGTGCTCGTAGGTGGTGGTGCGCAGGTCGGCGCCGATGCGCTCGGACACCAGCGCCAGCAGGTAGGTGCGCGCCCAGCCCAGCCCCCAGCCGACCAGCGCCGCGATCAGCAGGCCGCCCAGGTAGAGGCCGACCCGGCCGGAATCGATCTTCTGCCCGTTCTGGAACGGGATCAGGATGTCGTCCATCAGCGGGATGGTCAGGTACGGCGGCACCAGCGTGGCGGCGGTGGAGATCAGGGTCAGGACAAACCCGAGGATCAGCTGCTTGCGGTACGGCCCGGCAAAGCGGCCCAGGCGCAACAGCACCCAGGTCGAGGGCGGGGTCTGGAGCTCGGTGTCGGTGCCGTCGACGTCGAGAAGTTCGGGCACCTCTTCTGTCGCCTTCGCGACAGCGGGTGCGGCGCGCTGGCCGAAGAGCTTGAGCAGCTTGAGCGCCGCCGGCTGGCCGGCCAGGGTGTAGCGCCAGCGGGCGAGCTGTCCGGCGGGGCCGATGAGGTCGAGGGTTCCGACGCCCGCATGGTCGGAAAGACGCATTTCCAAGGCCTGATCGGTGAGTGGCCACTCACGCCACTCGCCGCCGGGTTCCAGGGCGATGAGCCGCTGGTCGGTCAGGGCGACGAGGCCCGTGGCGAAGCGAAGTTGGTCGTCGAGGTCAACCGCAAGTGTTACCGAAACGTTTTCAGCGCCTGCGAGTCGGCTTTTCAGCACGCCTGAGACCGCCTCCGTTTCGCCCGCCTGGGCGCCGACTGGATCGTGATGTTGCATTGTGTTTATTTGACTCTTGCCCGTCGCGGGCCGCTGGGACCGCGTCATGGCGTCCTTGGTCGGGCGCCGATTCTGACCGATCGCCATGGGTGCGCTTGAAGGCGCCGTGGTGCTCGGCCAAAGCACATCGAACGTTTGCATGACCCGTTTCGACGACATCCAATTGCTGCGCATCAACTATTTGCGCGGTCCCAACCTCTGGACCTACCGTCCGGTGCTCGAAGTCTGGCTCGACCTGGGCCAACTGGAAGACTTCCCCTCCAACAAGATCGACGGTTTCACCGACCGGCTGACCACCCTGCTGCCGGCGCTCATCGAGCACCACTGCGGCGTGGGCGAGCGCGGTGGGTTCATCCAGCGCCTGACCGAAGGCACCTGGTCGGGCCACGTGCTCGAACACGTCGTGATCGAGCTGCTGAACCTGGCCGGCATGCCGACCGGCTTCGGCCAGACCCGCAGCACCTCGGAGCACGGCGTGTACCGCATGGTGTTCCGCGCGCGTGACGAGCAGGTCGCCCGCGTGGCGCTCACCGAAGGCCACCGCCTGCTGATGGCGGCCATCAACAACGACCCGTTCACCGCCGCCGACGTGCAGACGGCCGTCGAGGCCGTCAAGGCCAAGGTCGAGGACTGCTACCTCGGCCCGAGCACCGCGGCCATCGTGTCCGCCGCCACCGACCGCGGCATTCCGCACATGCGCCTGAACAGCGGCAACCTTGTGCAGCTGGGCTACGGCGCCAACCAGCAGCGCATCTGGACCGCGGAAACCGACTACACGAGCGCCATCGGCGAATCGATCGCCAGCGACAAGGAACTGACCAAGTCGCTGCTGGCCAGCTGCGGCGTGCCCGTGCCGCACGGCCAGGTGGTCGAGTCGCCCGAGGAAGCCTGGGAAGCCGCCGAGGACATCGGCCTGCCCGTGGTCGTGAAGCCGTCGGACGCCAACCACGGCCGCGGCGTGTCGCTCGAGCTGACCACGCGCGAGGAAGTCATGGCCGCCTTCGCGGTCGCCGAGCCCGAGGGCAGCGACGTGATGGTCGAGCGCTTCATCCGCGGCCACGAACACCGCCTGCTGGTGGTGGGCGGCGAGGTGGTGGCGGCCGCGCGCGGCGAGATCATCACCGTGACCGGCGACGGCACCAGCACCGTGGCCGGGCTGATCGACAAGCAGCTCAACAGCGACCCGCGCCGCGGCGCCGAAGAAGAATTCCCGCTCGACGTGATCGTGCTGGCCACCGACGCCAAGCTGCAGCTGGAGCTCAAGCGCCAGGAACTGGACGGCAACTCGGTGCCCGCCGCCGGGCGCGTGGTGACGATCCAGCGCAACGGCAACATGGCCTACGACTGCACCGACCTCGTGCACCCCGAGGTGGCGCACGCCGCCGTGCTCGCCGCCCGCGTGGTCGGCCTGGACATCGCGGGCATCGACATGGTCGCGCAAGACATTTCCAAGCCGCTGGGCCCGCAGGGCGGCGCGATCGTCGAGGTGAACGCCGGCCCCGGCCTGCTGATGCACCTGAAGCCGGCCATCGGCTCGCCGCGCCCCGTGGGCCGCGCCATCTGCGACCACCTGTTCCCGAACGACGCGCCCGGCCGCATCCCCGTGGTGGGCGTGGCCGGTTCGCGCGACACCGCCGTGCTCGCACGGCTGGTGGCCTGGCTCATCAACCTCGGCGGGCGCCACACCGGCCTGGCCTGCCGCGACGGCCTGTTCCTGGAACGCCGCCGCGTCGATGCACGCGACAGCGCCAACTGGGACGCCGGCCACCGCCTGCTCGTGAACCGCGCCGTCGAGGCCGTGGTGATCGAGAACGGCGCCGAGACCATCCTGCGCGACGGCCTGGCCTACGACCGCTGCGAAGTCGGCATCGTGACCGACCTCGAAGGCTGCGAAGCCCTGGCCGACTACGACATCACCGAGAGCGACCAGATGGTCAAGGTGCTGCGCACCCAGGTCGACGTGGTGCTGGGCGAAGGCACGGCCGTGCTGAACGCCGACGAGCCGCGCATCGCCGCGCTGGCGCCGCTGTGCGATGGCGCCGTCATCCTGTATGCGGCCGACCCGCAGGCCGCCGCGCTCGCCGCGCACCAGGCCGAAGGCGGCAAGGCCGTGCTGGTGCGCCAGGACCGCGTGGTGCTGGCCAACGGCACGAGCGAATCGTTCCTGCCCGGCCTGGGCCGCCTGACCATCTGGCGCGCGACCCACGTCGGCGTGAGCCTCGAAAGCCTGCTGGCCGCCGTGGCCGCCGCCTGGGCCATGGGCATTCCGCTCAACCTGATCGGCGCCGGTGTCGAAGCCTTCGAAGCCGACCTGCAGGCGGCCCTGGCCTCGCTGCAGCTGTCGCAGGCCTCGCCCCTTTCGCCCCAACTACAACTGGCATGACACGATGCGCCGCCCCGCCACCCGCGGGGCCGGCGCCCTGGTCACACCGCAAGATCACCGCAACCGCGCGCCCCGTGCCGTAGCCCCATGAAAGTCACCCGCATCCGCGCCCTGCGCGGCCCCAATCTCTGGAGCCGCCACACCACCATCGAGGCCGTCGTGGCCTGCGAAGGCGACGAGAACGCCGTCGGCAAGCTCGACGGGTTCGAAGCCCGCCTGCGCGCCCGCTTCCCGACCATCGGCGAGCTGCACCCGATGGTGCTCGGCCAGCCGCTGGCGCTGGCCCACGTGCTCGAGAACGCCGCCGTGGCGCTGCAGGCCCAGGCCGGCTGCGCCGTCAACTTCGGCAACACCGCGCCCACGACCGAAGAAGGCGTGTACCAGGTCACCGTGCAGTACACCGAGGAAGACGTGGGCCGCCGCGCCCTCGCGCTGGCCGAGGCCCTGATTCAGGCCGCGCTGGCCGACACCCCCTTCGACGCCGACGCCGCCATCACCGAGCTGCGCGACCTCGACGAGTCGGAACGCCTGGGCCCGAGCACCGGCTCCATCGTCGACGCCGCCGTGGCGCGCGGCATTCCGTACCGCCGCCTCACCAGCGGCAGCCTGGTGCAGTTCGGCTGGGGCTCCAAGCAGCGCCGCATCCAGGCCGCCGAAATCGACAGCACCAGCGGCGTGGCCGAATCGATCGCGCAGGACAAGGAACTCACCAAGCAGCTGCTCAACGCCGCCGGCGTGCCGGTGCCGCTGGGTCGCCCCGTGAGCAGCGCCGACGACGGCTGGGCCGCCGCGGAAGAAATCGGCCTGCCGGTCGTGGTCAAGCCGCAGGACGGCAACCAGGGCAAGGGCGTGACGGTGAACATCACCACGCGCGAGCAGCTGAATTCGGCCTACGACTCGGCCGCCGTGTACGGCGAGGTGATGGTCGAGAAATTCCTGCCCGGCTTCGACTTCCGCCTGCTGGTGGTCGGCGACCGCCTCGTGGCCGCCGCGCGCCGCGACCCGCCGCAGGTGATCGGCGACGGCAGCTCCACCGTGCGCCAGCTGGTCGACACCGTGAACCTCGACCCGCGCCGCGGCGAGGGCCACGCCACCTCGCTCACCAAGATCCGCCTGGACGACATCGCCATCGGCCGGCTCGAGTCGCAGGGCCTCACGCCCGAGAGCGTGCCCGAGCTGGGCCAGCGCGTGGTGCTGCGCAACAACGCCAACCTCTCGACCGGTGGCACCGCCACCGACGTCACCGACACCGTGCACCCCGAAGTGGCCGCGCGCGCGGTCGATGCGGCGCAGATGGTCGGCCTGCACATCTGCGGCGTCGACATGGTCTGCGAGAACGTGTTGCGCCCGCTCGAAGAGCAGCACGGCGGCGTGGTCGAAGTGAACGCCGCGCCCGGCCTGCGCATGCACATCTCGCCCTCGTTCGGCCGCGGCCGCGCGGTCGGCGAGGCTGTGATGGACACGCTCTTCGCCCCCGGCGACGACGGCCGCATTCCCGTGGTGGCCGTCACCGGCACCAACGGCAAGACCACCACCGCGCGCCTGATCAACCACATCATTGCCTCCAGCGGCCTGCGCACCGGCATGACGAACACCGACGGCGTGTACGTCAACGGCCGCCAGACCGACAGCGGCGACTGCAGCGGCCCCAAGAGCGCGCGCAACGTGCTGATGCACCCCGACGTCGACGCGGCCGTGTTCGAAGTGGCCCGCGGCGGCGTGCTGCGCGAGGGCCTGGGCTTCGACCGCTGCGAGGTGGCCGTGGTCACCAACATCGGCAGCGGCGACCACCTGGGCCTGAACTACATCACCACGGTGGAAGACCTGGCGGTGCTCAAGCGCGTGATCGTGCGCAACGTGGCGCCCGACGGCTACGCGGTGCTCAACGCGGCCGACGTGAACGTCGCCGCCATGGCGGCCGGCTGCCCCGGCAACGTGATCTTCTTCACCGCCGACCGCATGCACCCGGTGATGGCCACGCACCGCGCGCAGGGCAAGCGCACCGTGTACGTCGACCAGGACACGCTGGTGGCCGCCGAAGGCTCGTGGCGCGAACGCATCGCGCTGCGCGACGTGCCGATCACGCGCGGCGGCACCATCGGCTTCCAGGTCGACAACGTGATGGCCTCGGTGGCCGCCGCGTGGGCCGTGGGCCTCGACTGGGACACCATCCGCAGCGGCCTGTCGAGCTTCATGAACGACGCGGCCGGCGTGCCCGGGCGCTTCAACGTCATGGACTACCGCGGCGCCACCGTGATCGCCGACTACGGCCACAACACCGACGCCATGAAGGCGCTGGTGTCGGCCGTGGACACCATGCCCGCCAACAAGCGCTCGGTGGTCATCAGCGGCGCGGGCGACCGGCGCGACTCCGACATCCGCGACCAGACCGCGATCCTCGGCCAGGCCTTCGACGACGTGATCCTGTACCAGGACGCGGCGCAGCGCGGCCGGGCCGACGGCGAGGTCATGGCGCTGCTGCGCCAGGGCCTGCAGGGCGCATCGCGCACGCGCCAGATCGACGAGATCCGCGGCGAGTTCGTCGCCATCGACACCGCGCTGGCGCGGCTGCAGCCGGGCGACCTGTCGCTCATCCTCGTCGACCAGGTCGAAGAGGCGCTGGCCCACCTCGCGCAGCGCATCGCGCAGGGCTGATCCGCCCGCCCCGCAGCGCAGGAGGCCCGCCCTCCTTGCGCTGACGGACGTGTCCCACACGCAGGGGCGCGTCCGGCCCGCTCCACGGCGCGCGGCTTGTCCCACAGCCCGGCCCGGGCGCCCGGCCCACACTGGGGACCGGTCGCGCCCTGCGTGCTTTTGTTTTCCTCATGTCCGCTCGCACGGCGCGCCTTTCCAGGAGCCCCGATGACGACCCATTCCCTCCGTTCCACCGTGTCGACCGCCGCCCTCGTGGCGTTCGGCGGCTTCTTCATGGCCTGTGCACCGCTGGCCTCGGCCCAGGCGCCCGGCAGCGACGCGCGGATGCAAAAGGAACGCGCCACCTGTGACGGCGTGCAACAGGACCGCGCGGCCTGCCTGCGCGAAGCCGGCGCCGCGCGCCAGGAAGCCGGTCGCCACGGCCTGACCACTCCCGGTGCGGAACGCGAAGACGCCAACGCGCTCGCACGCTGCCGCGAACAACCCGTGGCCGACCGCGCCGATTGCGAAGCACGCATCCGCGGCGGTGCGCGCACCTCCACCGAAGGCAGCGTGATGGGCGGCGGCGTGATCCGCGAAACCGTCACCCCGCTGCCGCCGCAGCCCGTGCAGCCGGCGCGCTGATCGCGCGAGGCCGGCCTTCACCCCGATACGCCAACAAGGAGCACACCATGCCAAACAATGCGCGTTCGATGATCTTTGCCCTGCTCGCACTCAGCGGGCTGGCCACCACCACCATCGCCACGGCCGCCCGTGGCGACGGCGGCGGCAGCACCTACCAGCAGGAGGTTGCGGTCTGCGGCCACAACCAGCAGGACCGTGCCGCCTGCATCCGCGAAGCCGGCGCCGCGCGCCAGGCCGCGGCGCGCGGCGGCCTCACGTCCGCGCCCGACTACCGCGCCAACGCCGTGGCCCGCTGCGGCCTGCAGCCGCCGGCCGAGCGTGCCGACTGCGAAGCCCGCGTGCTGGGCAGCGCGGGCAACATCCGCAGCAATGTCGATGGCAGCGTGATGGGTGGCGGCGTGATCCGCGAATCGGTCTCGACCCGCGTGGTGAACATACCGGCCGCAACATTGCCGCCGCCGATGGCCGCCCCGATGCCGGCACCGATGCCTGCGGAACCGATGCCGATGCCCATGCCGCGCCCCGTGCCGGTGCAGTGACCCGGTGCGCATCGCCCGGAATGCGCCTCGGTGATAACACCGACGACACGTTCGCGGGCGATGCCCTCGTTTGTCATCAAATCGTCACAAAATACAGGCATGTGCTAGCTATAGTTCCCGGTCCCTGCCAACCGAGGAACACTTTCCCATGAATGCCATCAAGGTCGCTCGCCGATTCATTGAAACGGACCCGGCCAACGAATCGGCCAAGATCCTTGCCCAACTCGTGCTGGCGCTCGAAGCCGAACGCAGCTTCGAGTTGATCACGCTCTACAGCCTCGACTACAAGAGCTTCCAGCTTGCGATGGACATCCTGAAGGAGTGGCGCCTGGACCGCTACTACGCCAGCAAGTCCAAGCTGTTCGATCTCTCGCTGCAAGTCACCGAGCTCGAAGCGGGCAACAGCGCCGCTTCCTGAGCCCGTCCCATGGCGGTCCGGTACCTGGCGTACCCGGGCCCGCCTGTTTTCATTTCCCCCAGCGCAACACCAACGGATCGAGCCGCCGCGCCGTCTCGATGAGGCCCGCGCGCGTCTCGGGATGCAGCGCGGGCAGCGGATGCCGCGGCGCTTCGCAGGCGATCACGCCGCCTTCCTTCATGAGCGCCTTGCAGGCCAGCAGGCCCGCCTGGCGGTTCTCGCAGTTGATGAGCGGCAGCCACCGCTGGTACAGCGCGAAGGCCTGGTCGCGGTCGCCTGAACGGTGCGCCTCGATGATCGGGCGGATGCCGTCCGGGTAGCCGCCGCCGGTCATCGCACCGGTCGCGCCGGCGTCGAGGTCGGACATCAACGTGATCGCTTCTTCGCCGTCCCAGGGCCCTTCGATGGCATCGCCGCCCAAACGGATCAGCTCGCGCAGCTTCGACGCGGCGCCGGCGGTCTCGATCTTGAAGTACGCGACCTGCTCGATCTCCTTCGCCATGCGTGCGAGGAACGGCGCCGACAGCACCGTGCCGCTGGCGGGTGCGTCCTGAATCATGATCGGAATCGTCACCGCATCCGACAGCCGCGCGTAGAACTCGTGGATCTGCGGCTCGGGCACGCGGAAGGTCGCGCCGTGGTACGGCGGCATCACCATCAGCATCGCCGCCCCCATGTCCTGCGCGCGGCGGCTGCGCTCGGCGCAGACCTGGGTGCTGTAGTGCGTGGTGGTCACGATCACCGGCACGCGGCCCTTCACGTGCTCGAGGATCGTGCGCGTGAGCACCTCGCGCTCCTCGTCGGACAGCACGAACTGCTCGGAGAAATTCGCGAGGATGCACAGCCCGTCGGAGCCCGCGTCGATCATGAAATCGACGCAGCGCTTCTGGCTCTCCAGGTCGAGCGCGCCCTGTTCGGTGAAGGTGGTGGGCACCACCGGGAAGATGCCGCGGTATCGGGGGGTCATGGTGTGGGTTCAGTGGGAGTGGCGGGGAACGGCGGCGCCGCGGCAACCGACGAGGAAATCGAAGTCGCAGCCTTCGTCGGCCTGCAGCACGTGGTTGACGTAGAGCTTCTGGTAGCCGCCGCCGCGCGTGCTCATCGGCTGTGCATCGGACGCGGACAACGACGCGAGGCGCGACGCCAGTTCCTCATCACTGATGTCCAGGTGCAGCCGCCCCGCATCGCAATCGAGCTCGATCCAGTCGCCGTCGCGCACCGCCGCGAGCGGCCCTCCGTCGGCCGCTTCGGGCGCGACATGCAGCACCACCGTGCCGTACGCCGTGCCGCTCATGCGCGCGTCGGAGATGCGCACCATGTCCTTCACGCCCTGGCGCAGCAGCTTCGGCGGCAGGCCCATGTTGCCGACCTCGGCCATGCCGGGGTAGCCCTTGGGGCCGCAGTTCTTCAGCACCATCACGCAGCTGGCGTCGATGTCGAGGTCTTCATCGACGATGCGTGCCTTGTAGTGCTCCAGGTTCTCGAACACCACGGCGCGGCCCCGGTGCTTCAGCAGCTCGGGCGTGGCGGCCGAGGGCTTGAGCACCGCGCCGCGCGGCGACAGGTTGCCGCGCAGGATGCGGATGCCGCCGTCGGCGATCAGCGGGTTGTCGAGCGGGCGGATCACCTCGTCGTTGAGGCTCGGCGCCTCGCGCACGTTGTCCCAGAGCGATTGGCCATTGACGGTGAGCGCGCCGGGATGCGGCAGCAGCCCGTGCTCGCCGAGACGGCGCAACACCGCAGGCAGGCCACCTGCGTAATAGAACTCTTCCATCAGGAAGCGCCCCGAGGGCATGAGGTCGACGATGGTCGGCGTGTGGCTGCCGATGCGCGTCCAGTCTTCCAGTTCCAGCTCGACGCCGATGCGCCCCGCGATCGCCTTCAGGTGGATCACCGCATTGGTCGATCCGCCGATGGCCGCGTTCACGCGGATCGCATTCTCGAAGGCCTCGCGCGTGAGGATCTTCGACAGCGTGAGCCCGTCCTTGGCCATCTGCACCGCGCGCGCACCCGACATCTGCGCCAGCACGTAGCGCCGCGCATCGACCGCCGGAATCGCCGCGTTGTGCGGCAGCGAAGTGCCCAGCGCCTCGGCCATGCAGGCCATGGTGGAGGCCGTGCCCATCGTGTTGCAGGTGCCCGCCGAGCGCGACATGCCGCCCTCGGCCGAGAGGAACTGGTGCAGGTTGATCTCGCCCGCCTTCAGCGATTCGTGCAGCTGCCACACGGCCGTGCCCGAGCCGATGTCCTTGCCGTCGAGCTTGCCATTGAGCATCGGCCCGCCCGTGACCACGATGGCCGGGATGTCGCAGCTGGCCGCGCCCATCAGCAGCGCGGGCGTGGTCTTGTCGCAGCCCGTGAGCAGCACCACCGCATCGACCGGGTTGCCGCGAATGGCCTCTTCCACGTCCATGCTCGCGAGGTTGCGCGTGAGCATCGCGGTGGGCCGCAGGTTCGATTCGCCGTTCGAGAACACCGGGAACTCGACCGGGAAACCGCCCGCCTCCGAGATGCCACGCTTGACGTGCTCGGCGATCTTGCGAAAGTGCGCGTTGCACGGCGTGAGTTCCGACCAGGTGTTGCAGATGCCGACGATGGGGCGGCCGTCGAACTCGTGGTCGGGGATGCCCTGGTTCTTCATCCAGCTGCGGTACATGAAGCCGTTCTTGTCGGCGGAGCCGAACCATTCGGTCGAGCGCAGTTTCTTTGTCATGGGGAAATGGTCAGCGGCGCGGGGCGCGCGAGGTGAAGAAGCGTTGGAGCAGGCAGAACACGAAGAGCAGCGCGCCGACCACGATGCGCGTCCACCACGAGCTCAGCGTGCCGTCGAAGGAGATCAGCGTCTGGATGATCCCGAGCATCAGCACGCCGAAGAGCGTGCCCGCCACATAGCCCACGCCGCCGGTGAGCAGCGTGCCGCCGATCACCACCGCCGCGATGGCATCGAGTTCCAGCCCGAGCGCATGCAGGCCGTAGCCCGAGAGCATGTAGAAGGTGAAGATCACCCCCGCCAGCGCCGAGCAGAAACCCGAGAGCGTGTACACGCCCACGAGCGTGCGGCGCACCGGCAGGCCCATGAGCATCGCCGAATGCTCGCTGCCGCCGATGGCGTACACCGCGCGGCCGAAGGGCGTGCAATGCGCGATGAAGATCGCGGCCAGCAGCACGGCGATGGCGATCACCGCGCTGACCGAGACCGAGGCCTCGCCCCAGATGGGAATTCGGATCTGCGAGACCTCCGAATAAAAATCGTTGGTGATGCTGATCGAGTCGATGCTGATGAGGTAGCACAGCCCGCGCGCGAGGAACATGCCCGCGAGCGTGACGATGAAGGGCTGCAGCCGGAAGCGCTCGATGAGCAGCCCCATGAACGCGCCGAAGGCCGTGCCCATCGCCAGCACCAGCGGAATCACGATGGCCGGGCTCCAGCCGTGCTTCTCGACCAGCGAGGCCGACACCATCGTCGTGAGCGCGATCACCGAACCCACCGAGAGGTCAATGCCGCCCGAGAGGATCACGAAGGTCATGCCGACCGCGACGACGATGAGGAAGGCGTTGTCGATCAACAGGTTGAGGAACACCTGCGCCGAGAAGAAGCCGTCGTAGAACACCGAGCCCAGCGTCGCCATCAGCACGAACAGCGAGATGGTCGCGGTCAGCGGCAGGTACTTCGGATTGAGCCTTGCCGTGCTCCCGCGCACGGGAGCGGTTTGAACTGAAGGCGTCGCCTCGATCACTGCACTCATGCCCTGCCCCCGTCATGCACCGGCCGCTGCACCAGCGTGCGAACCTCCGCCCGAAACTCCGGCGACTGCATCAGCATCACCACGAACACCACCACCGCCTTCACCACGAGGTTGATCTCGGGCGGCACGCCCAGCGAATAGATCGCATAGGTCAGCGTCTGGATGATGAGCGCGCCGATCACGCTGCCCACGAGGCTGAAGCGCCCGCCCGTGAGCGCCGTGCCGCCGAGCGTGACCGCGAGGATCGCGTCCAACTCCAGCAGCTGGCCCGCGTTGTTGCCGTCCGCGCTCTTCACGTTCGAGCTGATCAGCAGGCCCGCCACGCCCGCGCACACGCCGCAGAACGCATACGCACCGACGACCAGCCGCCGCGCCTGGATGCCCGCCACGCGCGCGGCCGTCGGGTTGATGCCCACCGCCTGGATGAACAGGCCGAGCGCCGTGCGCGTGATCGCCAGGTACAGCAGCGCGAACACCGCCGCCACGATGAACAGCGAGAACGGCAGCCCCAGCAGGTAGCCGCTGCCGAGGAAGAAGAAGGGCTTGTAGTAGATCGTGATGATCTGCCCGTCCGCGACCAGCTGTGCGATGCCGCGCCCCGCCACCATGAGGATCAGCGTCGCGATGATCGGCTGCATGCCGACCTTGGCGACCAGCAACCCGTTCCACAGGCCGCACAGCAGCGCGACACCGAGCGCCGCGAGGATCGCGAGCGGCATCGGGAAGCGGCTCACGTCGCTGGACACCGAGCCGCCGATCATCCAGGCCGCGACCGCCGCCGCGATGGCCACAACCGCGCCCACCGAGATGTCGATGCCGCGCGTGGCGATCACCAGCGTCATGCCGAGCGAGACCAGCACCAGCGGCGCCGCGCGGTTCACGATGTCGATCAGGCTGCCGTAGAGATGGCCCTCGCGCCATTCGAGGTGCAGGAAGCTCGCGTTGAACGCGGTGTTGATGGCGAGCAGGAGCAGCAGCGTGATGACCGGCCAGGCGAGCCGGTGGCTCATGAGGGACGAGAGGCGGTTCATGCTGCTGCGATCATTTCGTAGACCTCGTCTTCGGTCGAACCACCCGGCAGTTCGCCCACCTTCTGTCGGTCGCGCAGCACCACGATGCGGTGCGCCACGCGCACCACCTCGCTCATCTCCGACGAGATGAAGATCACCGCCATGCCTGCGCGCGCGAGCCGCAGGATCTCTTCCATGATTTCCTGCTTGGCCGCCACGTCGATGCCGCGCGTGGGTTCGTCCAGGATCAACAGGCGCGGCTCGGTCGCGAGCCAGCGCGCGATCATGGCTTTCTGCTGGTTGCCGCCCGAAAGCAGGCCGATGGGCGTTTCGACGCTCGCGGTCTTGATGCCCAGCGAGGCGACGAAGCGCTCGGCCATCGCGGTCTGCTCGGCGTGCGAAAGAAATTTCCGCGTGCCCAGGCGGGCCTGCAGCGCCAGCGCGATGTTCTCGCGCACCGACAGCTCGGCCACGATGCCATCGGTCTTTCGCTCTTCGGGACACAGCGCGAGGCCTTCGCGGATCGCGTCGGCGGGATTCGAGAAGCTGACGGAGCGGCCGTCGATCTTCAGCACGCCACGGTCGGGCGATTCGAGGCCGAACAGCAGGCGCGCGAGTTCGGTGCGGCCCGCGCCGAGCAGGCCGGCGATGCCGACGACTTCGCCGGCACGCACGCGCAGGTCGGTCGCCTGCAACTGCCCGGCCTGCCCCAGTCCTTCGGATTGCAGCAGCGCGGGCGCTGCTTCATCGAACGCGGGCAGCGCGGCAGGTCGTGCCGACTGCGCAGCCAACTCGCGACCCAGCATCGCCGCGATCAGCGCTTGCGGCCCGAGGTCCGCAGCCTTCCACTCGCCCACCCAGTTGCCGTTGCGCAGCACCGTGATGCGGTCGGACACCGCGTACATCTGGTTCAGGAAGTGCGTCACGAAGACGATGGCAAGGCCCTCGCCGCGCAAACGCCGAAGCACCTCGAACAGCTTTTCCACTTCGTCGTCATCGAGGCTCGACGTCGGCTCGTCGAGGATCAGCACCTTCGACGACACGCCGAGCGCCCGCGCGATCGCCACCATCTGCTGCACCGCGACCGAATAGCTCGACAGGAGCCGCGTCACGTCGATGTCGAGCCCGATGCGCGCCAGCAGTTCTTCTGCCCGGCGGTTCACCGCGGCCCAGTCGATGCGAAAGCCCTGCATCGCGCCGCAGCGCGGATAGCGCCCCGCGAACACGTTCTCCGCCACCGAGAGGTTCGGGCACAGGTTCACCTCCTGGTAGACCGTGCTGATGCCCAGCTTCTGCGCCTCCAGCGGCGAGCCGGGCCGGATGGCCTGGCCATCGAGGCACATCTCGCCGCCACTGGATGGCAGCACGCCCGTGAGCACCTTGATGAGCGTGGACTTGCCCGCGCCGTTCTGCCCCATGAGCGCATGGATCTCGCCCGGGTAGAGCTTGAGCTGCACGCCGTTGAGCACCGGGATGCCGGCGAACTGCTTGTGGATGCCCCGCAACTCCAGCACGGGGGTGACGCCGCTGTCGGTCATGCGTTCACTTGTTCTTGTTGTAGACGTCGATGAACACCGCCGCCAGCAGCACCAGCCCCTTGATGACCTGCTGGTAGTCGATGCCGATGCCCAGGATCGACATGCCGTTGTTCATCACGCCCATGATGAAGGCGCCGATCACCGCCCCCATCACGCGGCCCACGCCGCCCGAGGCCGAGGCGCCGCCGATGAAGCAGGCGGCAATCACATCGAGCTCGAAACCGAGGCCCGCCTTGGGCGTGGCGGTGTTGAGCCGCGCCGCGAACACGAGACCCGCGAGCGCCGCCAGCGCACCCATGTTCACGAAGGTGAGGAACGCGAGCCGCTGCGTCTTCACGCCCGACAGCCGCGCGGCCTTCTCGTTGCCGCCCAGCGCATAGATGCGCCGGCCGATGGTCGTGCGGTTGGTGACGAAGTCGTACACCACGATCAGCACCGCCATCACCACCAGCACGTTGGGCAGGCCCTTGTAGGTGGAAAGCAGGTAGCTGAAGAAAAGAATGATCGCCGCGAAGAACAGGTTCTTCACGAGGAAGAAGGCGTACGGCTCCTGCTCCATGCCATGCGCCTTGAGCTTGGCGCGCCCGCGCAGCTTGAAGAACACCAGCGCCGCGGCCGCCAGCGCGCCCACGATCAGCGAGGTGGTGCGCAAGGTGTCGCCACCGAGCGGATCGGGAATGAAGCCCGAACTCAGGCGCTGGAACTCGACCGGAAACGGCCCCACCGACTGCCCCGCCAGCAGCGCCAGCGTGAGCCCCTTGAACACCAGCATGCCCGCGAGCGTGACGATGAACGACGGGATCTTGCGGAACGCGACGAACCAGCCCTGCGCCGCACCGATGACGGCACCCGCCGCGATGCTGATGAGCGCGGTCGGTACGAAGTGCCATTCGTACTCCACCATCAGCACCGCCGCGAGCGCGCCGATGAAGCCGCAGACCGACCCCACCGACAGGTCGATGTGCCCGGCCACGATCACCAGCAGCATGCCCAGCGCCATGATGACCACGTAGCTGTTCTGCAGCAGCAGGTTGGTGAGGTTCAGCGGCCGCAGCAGCGTGCCGTCGGTCAGCACCTGGAACAGCACCATGATCGCGACCAGCGAGATCAGCATGCCGTACTCACGCAGGTTGTTCTTCAGGAAGCCCACATGGAGCTTCGGCGTGGCGGGAGCGGCGCCTTGCACCACGTTGGCTTCAGGCAGGGACATGAACGGAACTCCCTGCACTCACGATCGCATGCATGATGCGCTCCTGCGACGCCTCGGCCGCGGTGAACTCGGCCACGAAGCGCCCCTCGTTCATCACGTAGATGCGGTCGCACATGCCGAGCAGCTCGGGCAGTTCGGAAGAAATCATGAGAATGCCTTTGCCCTCGCTCGCGAGCTGGTCGATGATGGTGTAGATCTCGTACTTGGCGCCTACGTCGATGCCGCGCGTGGGTTCGTCCAATATCAGCAGTTCCGGCTTCGTGAAGAGCCACTTGCTCAGCACCACCTTCTGCTGGTTGCCGCCCGACAGGTTGACCACCAGCTGCTCGACGCCCGAGCAGCGGATGTTCAATGCCTTCCTGAAGTCGTTGGCCACCTTGAACTCGCGGCCGTCGTCGATCACCGCGCGTTCGGAGATCGCATCGAGGTTCGCGAGGCTGATGTTCTTGCGGATGCCTTCCTCCAGCACCAGCCCGAGGCCCTTGCGGTCTTCGGTGACGTAGGCGATGCCTTGGTCGATGGCCTTGCGCACCGTGCCCACGTCCACCGGCTTGCCGTGCATCAGCACCGAGCCGCTGATGCGCTGGCCGTACGACTTGCCGAACACGCTCATCGCAAGCTCGGTGCGCCCCGCGCCCATGAGGCCCGCGATGCCGACGATCTCGCCCTGGCGCACATGCAGGTTCACGCCCTTGATCTGCTCGCGGTCGGCATGCAGCGCGTGGTGCACGCGCCAGTCGCGCACCTCCAGCACCGTCTCGCCGATCTTCGGCGAGCGCTGCGGATAGCGGTGTTCCATGTCGCGGCCCACCATGCCGCGGATGATGCGGTCTTCGCTGATCGGCGCGCTGCGGCAGTCCATCGTCTCCACCGTCGCGCCGTCGCGCAGCACGGTGATCGAGTCGGCCACCTTGGCGATCTCGTTGAGCTTGTGCGAAATGAGGATCGACGCGATGCCCTGGCGCTTCAGCTCGAGCAACAGCGCGAGCAACGCATCGCTGTCGTTCTCGTTCAGGCTCGCGGTGGGCTCGTCGAGGATCAGCAGCTTCACCTCCTTCGCCAGCGCCTTGGCAATTTCCACCAGCTGCTGCTTGCCCACGCCCAGGTCGGTCACGAGCGTGGTGGGCGGCTCCTTCAGGCCCACCTTGGCGAGCAGCTCGCGCGTCTTCGTATAGGCGGCGAACCAGTCGATCACGCCGCCGCTCGCGATCTCGTTGCCCAGGAAGATGTTCTCGGCAATCGACAGCAGCGGCACCAGCGCCAGCTCCTGGTGGATGATGATGATGCCCAGCTTCTCGCTGTCGGCGATGCCCTTGAAGCGGCGCAGCTCGCCCTCGAAATGGATCTCGCCGGTGTACGAGTCGCACGGGTAGACGCCGCTCAGCACCTTCATGAGCGTCGACTTGCCCGCGCCGTTCTCGCCGACCACCGCGTGGATCTCCCCCGCGCGCACGGCGAGGTTGACGTTGCTCAGGGCCTTCACGCCCGGGAACGTCTTGGTGATCCCGCGCATCTCGAGGATCGTGCGCACTTCGCCGGTCGGGCTCACTTGACCTGGCTTTCCTTGTAGTAGCCGCTGTCCACCAGCACCTGCTTCCAGTTGGAGCCGTCCACGCTCACCGGCTTGAGCAGGTACGAGGGCACGACCTTGATGCCATTGTTGTAGGTCTTGGTGTCGTTCACCTCGGGCGCCTTGCCCGAGAGCATGGCGTCGACCATGGCCACCGTCACCTTGGCCAGCTCGCGCGTGTCCTTGAACACGGTGGAGCTTTGCTCCTTGCGCAGGATCGACTTGACCGACGGAATCTCCGCGTCCTGCCCCGACACCACCGGCATCGGCTGCGAGCCCGAGCCATAGCCCACGCCCTTGAGCGACGACAGGATGCCGATCGACAGGCCGTCGTACGGCGACAGCACCGCATCGACGCGGTCCTTGGTGTAGTAGGCCGACAGCAGGTTGTCCATGCGCGCCTGCGCCACCGCGCCGTCCCAGCGCAGCGTGCCGACCTTGTCCATGCCCATCTGCTTGCTGCGCACCACGAGCTTGCCGCTCTTGATGTACGGATCGAGCACCGACATCGCGCCGTTGTAGAAGAAGAAGGCGTTGTTGTCGTCCGGCGAGCCGCCGAACAGCTCGATGTTGAACGGGCCCTTGCCACTCTTCAGCCCCAGCGCCGCCTCGATGGATTGCGCCTGCAGCACGCCGACCTGGAAGTTGTCGAAGGTGGCGTAGTAGTCGACGTTCTTCGAGCCCTTGATGAGCCGGTCGTAGGCGATGACCTTCACGCCCTTGTCAGCCGCCTTCTGCAGCACGTCGGACAGCGTGGTGCCGTCGATGGCCGCGATGACCAGGACCTTCGAGCCCTTGGTCACCATGTTCTCGATCTGCGCGAGCTGATTGGGAATGTCGTCGTCCGCGTACTGCAGGTCGGTCTTGTAGCCCTTGTCCTTGAAGTACTTGACCATGTTGGCGCCATCGGCGATCCAGCGCGCCGACGACTTGGTGGGCATCGAGATGGCGATGAGGCCCTTGTCCTGCGCGTGGGCCAGCGGCGTGAAGCCGACGACGGCGAAGGCCAGGCCCGCGAGCGAGGCCTTGAGGAAGGTGCGTTTCATGTCGGTCGGTCCTCAGTACTTGCGGTTGGGAAACTCTTTGGCCGCGACTTCCATCGGGAAGATGCCTTCTTCCGTGACGATGCGCTTGGGCAGCGTCTTGCCGGCCTTGATGTCCTTCACCGCGCTCATGAGCTGCGGCCCCAGCAGCGGGCTGCATTCCACCGACACGTTGAGCTTGCCGGCGATCATGGCTTCGAAGGCGCCCTTCACCCCGTCGATGGAGATGATGGTGATGTCCTTCGCGGGCTTCATGCCGGCCTCTTCGATCGCCTGGATCGCGCCGATGGCCATGTCGTCGTTGTGCGCGTAGAGCACGTTGATCTTCTTGCCCTCGGCCTTGAGGAAGGCCTCCATCACCTCCTTGCCCTTGGCGCGCGTGAAGTCGCCGGTCTGCGAGCGGGTGATCTTGAACTTCGGGTCGGCCTTGATGATTTCCTCGAAGCCCTTCTTGCGGTCGATGGCGGGCGCCGAGCCCACGGTGCCCTGCAGCTCGACGATGTTCACGTCGCCCTTCTGGTCCTTCATCTTCTCGACCAGCCAGCGGCCGGCCTTGCGGCCTTCCTCGGTGAAGTCGGAGCCCATGAAGGTCACGTACAGCGAGTCGTCCTTGGTGTTCACGGAGCGGTCGGTCAGCACCACCGGGATCTTCGCGGCCTTGGCTTCGCGCAGCACGGTTTCCCAGCCCGACTCGACCACGGGCGAGAACGCGATCACGTCGACCTTCTGCGCGATGTACGAGCGGATGGCCTTGATCTGGTTCTCCTGCTTCTGCTGCGCGTCGGAGAACTTGAGCTCGATGCCCGCCTCCTTGGCCGAGGACTTGATCGACTCGGTGTTGGCGGTGCGCCATTCGCTCTCGGCGCCCACCTGCGCGAAGCCGAGCACGAGTTTCTTCTGCGCGAGGGCGGACACGGGCAGCATGCTGCCCAGGGCTGCGGCGGCGAGCGCGGTGTTGAGGGTGCGGCGATTCATGGTCATGGTTGTCTCCTTCTTGATGCGTCTGTGATGTGTTCGGTCAGGCCAGCATGTAGCCGGTCTTCACCGTCGTGTAGAACTCCGCGGCGTGGCGCCCTTGTTCGCGCGGCCCGTAGCCCGACCCCTTGCGGCCGCCGAAGGGCACATGAAAGTCCACCCCCGCGGTCGGCAGATTGACCATCGTCATGCCGACCACGGCATGGCGCCTGAAGTGCATCGCGTGCTTCAGCGAATTGGTGCAGATGCCCGCGCACAGGCCGAAGGGCGTGTCGTTGCACAGCGCGAGCGCTTCGTCGTAATCGGCGGCGCGCAGCACGCAGGCCAGCGGCCCGAAGATTTCCTCGCGTGCAATGCGGTGCCCGGGTTGGGCCAGGAAGAGCGCGGGGCTCATGTAGTGGCCGGCGGTGGCGCGCTGCAGCGCCTCGCCGCCCCACACGTGCTCCGCGCCCTCTTCGCGCGCGATGTCGATCCACGCGAGGTTCTGCGCCAGCCGCTCTTCGTCGGCCACGGGGCCGATGTCGATGCCGCGTTCCAGCGCGTGGCCGATCTTCAGCGTCTTCAGGCGCTGGCGCAGTTGCGCCACGAAGGCGTCGTGCACGGCGGCTTCGACGATGAGGCGGCTCGATGCGGTGCAGCGCTGGCCGTTGGAAAAGTAGGCGCCCTGCACCGCGCAGTCGACGGCGCGGTCCAGGTCGGCGTCGGCCAGCACCACCAGCGCGTTCTTGCCGCCCATCTCCAACTGCACCTTGGCGCGCCGTGCGGCGGCTGCCTGCAGCACGCGTTCGCCGTTGGCGGCCGAGCCGGTGAAGCTCAGCGCATCGACCAGCGGGCTGTCGACCAGCGCCTGGCCGGCCTCACGGCCGCTGCCCATCACGAGGTTGAACACGCCGGCCGGCAGCGTGGCGCGGCCGATGATGTCGGTGAGCGCCCAGCCGCAGGCCGGCACCAGCTCGGCCGGCTTGAAGACCACGCTGTTGCCATGCGCCAGCGCCGCGGCAATCTTCGAGGCCGGCACCGCGAAGGGCGTGTTCCACGGCGTGATGAGGCCCACCACGCCGACCGGCTCGCGCGTCACGTCGACCTGCACGCCGGCGCGCACCGAGGCCACGTTCTCGCCACCGCCGCCGCGCAGGGCCTCGCCCGCGAAGAACTTGAAGATCTGGCCCGCGCGCGCCACCTCGGCCACGGCCTCGGGCAGCGTCTTGCCGACCTCGCGCGCCAGCAGCAGGCCCAGCTCGTCCTTGCGGGCCAGCAGCTCGGCGCCGATGCGGTCGAGCACGTCGGCACGCCGCTGCGGCGTGCTGTGGCTCCAGTGCACGAAGGCTTCGCTGGCCGCGCGAATCGCCAGCTCGACCTGGCGCCGGTCGGCACGTGCGTACTCGGCCACCACTTCGCTGGTGTCCGATGGATTGACGCTGACACCGGTGGTCGCGCTGGTTTCCCAGCGGCCGTTGATGTACTGGCGCACGCTCTGCCGAAGCTCGCCGTGGATCACCGTGGCGTTGCCTTGTCTCTGTTGTGATGGGACTGGGGCGGAAGTCTAGGAATGATTTCGATATCGATCCAATCGTTTTTTAGACAAAATGCATATCAATCGGTGGATTCTGGAAAACCCCGTCAGACCTTCGTTCGCAGCCTCTTCATGAACACCTACAACCACTGGTTCATCCGCGCCCGCCTCAAGACCCGCCAGCTGCTGTTGCTGGTGGCGCTGGCCGAGGAAGGCAACATCCACCGCGCGGCGCAGGTGCTCAACATGACGCAGCCCGCCGCGTCGAAATTGCTGAAGGACCTGGAGGACGTGCTCGAGGTGCCGCTGTTCGAGCGCCTGCCGCGCGGCATGCGCCCGACCTGGTACGGCGAGACCATGATCCGCCACGCCCGCGTGGCGCTGGCCAGCCTGAACCAGGCGCACGACGAGCTCACCGCGCTGAAGGCCGGGCGCCTCGGCCAGGTGAACGTGGGCGCCATCACCGCGCCGGGCCTCACGCTGATGCCGCCGGCCGTGGCGATGGTCAAGCGCGAGCAGCCCGACCTGCGCGTGTCACTGGAGATCGAGACCAGCCCGGTGCTGCTCGAGCGGCTCGAGCAGGGCAAGCTCGACATCCTCGTGGCGCGGCTGTTCGCCGAGCACGACAAGTCGCAGCTGCGCTACGAGGCGCTCACCGAGGAGCCCGTGTGCGCGCTGGTGCGCCCCGGCCATCCGCTGCTGGGCGTGAGCGGCCTCACGCTGCGCGACGTGGTGGGCGCCGGCTGGATCGTGCCGCCCGCGGGCAGCGTGCTGCGCCACCGCTTCGAGCTGATGTTCCAGGAGGAAGGCCTGGCGCCGCCGGGCAACATCATCGAGAGCCCGGCGCTGCTGTTCATCACGCGCATGCTGCAGCAAAGCGACATGGTCGCGGTGCTGGCGACCGACGTGGCGCGCTACTACGCGGCGCACGGCATCGTGTCGCTGCTGCCGCTGGACATGCCCTGCCACATGGACGCCTTCGGCATCATCACGCGCACCGACCGGCTGCTGTCGCCGGCCGCGAAGGTGATGATGAAGGCGCTGAAGACGGCGAGCATGAGCGTCTACGGCCGCAAGCTCGAGATGGACTGATCAGGTCCAGCCGGCGTCCACGGTGAACTCCTGCGCGGTGCACATCTTCGCGTCGTCCGACGCGAGGAACAGCACCATGCGCGCGATGTCTTCCGGCATCAGCTTGTCGGGCAGGCACTGGTTGCGGTGCAGCGCCTTCTCGCCCTCCTCGTCGAGCCACAGCGCCACCTGCCGCTCGGTCATCACCCAGCCGGGCGACACGGTGTTGATGCGGATGCGATCGCGGCCCAGCTCCACCGCGAGCCCGCGCGTGAGGCCGTTCACCGACGACTTGGCGATCGCGTAGCAGGGATAGCCCGAGCCCTTGGTCTGCCAGCCCGTGGAGCCGAGGTTGATCACCGAGCCGAAGCCCAGGCGCTTCATGCCCGGCACCACCGACTGGATCGCGAACAGCGCGGGCCGCTCGTTGATGGCCATGCGGTTGTCGTAGTAGTCGGGCGTGACCGATGCGAGCGTGTGGCGATCGTCGCTCGCCACGTTGTTGACCAGCACCGCGAAGTCGCCGAGCTCGGCGGCCGCGTCGGCCATGGCCTGCTGCAGCGCGCCGATGTCGCGCACGTCGCAGGCGCGCCACCACGGCGCGGCGTGGCCGGCCCCGGCGATCTGCGCGGCAAGCGCCGCGCTGGCAGCTTCTGCAATATCGACAAAGGCCACGCGCGCGCCCTGCGCCGCGAAAGCAGCGACGATGGCCGCGCCGATGCCGCTGCCGCCGCCGGTGGCGAACACGGTGCGGCCCTTCAGGCTGGGATGGATGGAAAGCTGGGGGGAATTCAAGGAAAAGGTCTCCAGGGGGCATCTCATGACATTGCAAAACACATATCAATCGATGCAGTTATTTTCAATTTCTATTATCAATATGCCTTGATACGATCCGCCGCGTCAAGGCGACATGACCTACAGAAAGAACAAATGACCATGCAAGAGACAAGCGCCCCTTCTTCGCCGCTCGCAGCGCCCCGCGTGCTCGGCACCCCCGAGTGCCTCTGGCCGGCAGCCGCCGACCTCGGCGAAGGCACGCTGTGGTCGGTGCGCGAGCAGGCGCTGTACTGGATCGACATCCTGCAGCCGCGCCTGTTCCGCTACGACCCGGCCACGGGCGCGCAGCGCACCTGGCACTTCGACGAAGAGATCACCGCGATTTCCGAGCGCGCGTCGGCGCCGGGCCTGTTCCTCACGCTGCGCCGCGGCTTCGCGCTGTTCGACACCACCGCGCCCGGCGACACCACGAAGCCGCGCTACCTGCACCAGCCCGAACCCGAGCGCACCGGCAACCGCTTCAACGACGGCAAGTGCGACAGCCGCGGCCGCTTCTGGGCCGGCAGCATGGACTTCGACTGCAAGGCGCCCACCGGCGCGCTCTACCGCTTCGACGCCGATGGCCAATGCACCCGGCACGACGACGGCTTCGAGGTGACCAACGGGCCGACGTGGTCGGGCGACGGCCGCACCATGTACTTCAACAACACGGCGATCAACACGATGTACGCCTACGACTTCGACATGGAAGCCGGCGCGGTGTCGAACAAGCGCGTGTGGCACCGCTTCCCGAAGGGCGACGGCCTGCCCGACGGCATGACCACCGACGCGGCCGGCCGCCTGTGGATCGCGCACTGGGACGGCGCGTGCATTACCTGCCACGACCCGGTGAGCGCCGCCGAGCTGTGCCGCATCGCGCTGCCCGCGAGCAACGTGACCGACTGCGCCTTCGGCGGCGCAGATATGCAGACGCTCTACATCACGACGGCGCGCAACAGCCGCACCGAAGCACAGCTGAAGAGCGAGCCGCTGGCCGGTGGGCTCTTCTCGGTGCGCATCGACAGCCCGGGCGTGCCGGCGGCGCTGTTCGCGGGCTAGGCCGCCCCGGGCCCCTCGCGCGGCTGCAGCGACGGCAGGTGCGCCACCGCGAAATCGGCGAACAGCCGGGCCCGCGCGAAGCTGCCACGGGATGAAGGCCACACCGCGTGGACCGGAATCCTCGGCGACTCGAACTCGGTCAGCACCAGTTCGGCCTGCCCGCTGTCGAGCAGGTCGCGGATCTGCCACAGCGGCGTGAAGAACAGGCCCAGCCCGCTCAGCACGGCCGCATAGATCGCGGCGGTGTTGTCGGCCCGGAAGCGCCCCGTCACCTTGACGCGCTGCAGCGTGCCGTCGACCGTGAAGGGCCAGTGCGCGTCGCTGCCGTGCGTGGTGCGCACCACGC
>NZ_JBWKYW010000024.1:0-65372 GCF_059423965.1 Variovorax sp. GW458-11-26-14-LB1 | reverse complement strand
GGCGGGGCCCCCACCCCGCACTGGTGGTCGGCCAGGTCTTCGGGCCGCTGCGGTCGCCCGTGCCGCGCGAAGTACGCCGGCGAGCCGAACACCACCAGCCGCAGCTCGCCGAGCGGCTTGGCCGCCAGTTCGGAATCGGGCAGCTCGCCGATGCGGATGGCCAGGTCCAGCTCGCCTTCGATCAGGTCCACGAAACGGTCGGAGGCCGTGAGCTCGACCTCCATGTCCGGGTAGCGCTGCATGAACGCGCCGATCAGCGGCACCACGAAGGCCGGCGCGAACTGCACCGGCGCGGCCACGCGCAGCAGGCCCCGCGGCGAGTCGAGCTGGCTGCTGGCCTCGACGGCCGCCGCATCGAACTCCGCCAGCGCGGCCCGCACGCGGCGGTGGTAGGCCAGCCCCACTTCGGTGACCGACGACTGCCGCGTGGTGCGGCGAAGGAGCTGCACGCCCAGGCTGCGCTCGAGCACGCTCAGCGAGCGGCTGATGGACTGCACCGAGCGCCCCAGGTGCCGGGCCGCCGCGCTCTGGCTGCCGTGGTCGACGATGGCCACGAAGGCCCGGATGTCCTGAATCTGGTCCATGGATTCTCTCGGTCTGGATGAAGGTCTATGGCGGCGCGCGTGGATTCCCGATGGCGCCTGCCGTTCGTATCTTCGAGGCCTCGCGGTCGCAGGCCGCATGGCCACAAACGAAGGAATCATTCCATGAAACAACGACACAGACCCACCGTGCGGGTGGTCGGCGCCGACGACTCAGAGGGGCTGCAACCCCGTCCGCGCACCTTGAACAACCACATCCAGGAGCTTGCCCCATCATGACCACCCGAAAACTGCCGGCCCGTTATGCGGGCATCGCCATGCCCTTCCTGCTGTCGATCTTCATGTCGTGCATCGTGGCGGGCATCTCCACGCTCAAGAGCGTGGGGCTGGCCTCAGGCCTGTTCCAGATGTGGATGGCCGCATGGGGCGTGTCGTGGCTGGCCGCGTTTCCGTCGCTGCTCGTGGTGCTGCCGGTGGTGCGCCGGATCGTCGCGGCGACGGTGCAGAGCCCGCAGCGCTGATCCGTGGTCAGCCGATGCCGAAGCGGTGCTCGGTCGTGCTCGCGAACACCTCGCCGGGCCGCAGCACGGTCGACGCAAACGCCGGCTGGTTCGGCGCATCGGGAAAGTGCTGCGTCTCCAGGCACAGGCCGTCGCCCTGGCGAAGGCTCGCGCCCGCGCTGCCGAGCAGGCTGCCGTCGAGAAAGTTGCCCGAATAGAACTGCACGCCGGGCTCGGTGGTGTGCACGTCCATCACCCGGCCCGAGGCCTCGTGGGCGAGGCGCGCGGCAAGGGCCAGGCCCGTGCCGCTGCGGTCGAGCACCCAGTTGTGGTCGTAGCCATGCGCGCGCAGCAGCTGCTCGTGGCCTTCGCGGATGCGCGCGCCGATGCGCGTCGGCGTGCGGAAATCGAAAGGCGTGCCGGCCACCTCGCCCAGCCCGAGCGGAATGAGCGTGGCATCCACCGGGCAGTAGCGGCTCGCGGGCAGCGTCAGCACGTGGTCCATCACCGAGCCGCTGCCCGCGAGGTTGAAGTAGTCGTGGTGGCTCAGGTTGAGCACCGTGGGCCGGTCGGTGGTGGCGCGGTAGTCGATGCGCCAGGTGTTGGCCGTCGCGCCCAAGGTGTAGCGCACCGTCAGCTGCACCTCGCCGGGGTAGCCTTCTTCGCCGTCGGCGCTGATGTAGCGCAGCTCGAGAGCGAGTTCGTGAGGCACCGGCACGATCTCCCAGTAGCGCTTGCCGAAGCCGGTGGCGCCGCCATGCAGCGTGTTCACGCCGTCGTTCAGGCCCAGCTGGTGAGCCGTGCCATCGAGCGTGAAGCGGCCCGCCGCGATGCGGTTCGCATACCGGCCGACGATGGTGCCGAAGTGCGGATGCGGCTTCAGGTAGTCGGCCAGCGAGGGCAAGCCAAGCACCACGTTGGCGCTGCGCCCCTGCCGGTCGGGCACGTGCAGCGCGGTGACGATGCCGCCGAGGTTGATGGCGCTCAGGCGCAGGCCGTGGCCGTTGTCGAGCGTGTATTCGGTGACGGGGCGCCCGTCGGGCATGGCGCCGAAGGGGCGCGAAGTGAGGGCTTCGATCATCGGGCTTGCGACTGCAGCGCCTCGCGCGCGCACTGCGATGCGGTGCGCAGGCCGATGCGGTCTTTCAGGTCGTGGAAGGTCGGTGGCTCGGCGTCGTGCGTCATCACCTCGACGCGGTGGCCCGCCTTGCCCACCGCATCGGCAAAGCGCTGCTGCAGCGCGAACGGCGTGTTGAGGTCGCCGGGGTTGCCGATGAGCACGATGCGCCGCTGCGGGTCGCGCGGGATGCCGGCCACATGGTCCAGCGGGTCGTAGACCTGCGTGCTGCCCGTGGTGTCGGTGCGCCCGTTCTTCGAGCGGCCGAGCAGCCGCGCGCGCTCCAGCAGGTCGAAGGCGCCCGAGGTGAGCACCGCGCAGGCCACGCGCGTGCGCCCGAGCGTGAGCAGCGCCGCGCCGGCCGTGGCGCCGCCGCTGTGGCCGAAGAGCACCACGCGCTGCAGCCGGTGGCGCTGCATCAGCGCTTCGAGCGCCGCATCGAGCGCATGGAACTCCACCGCCTCGCGCCGCTGGCGGTGGTCGCCCGACGAGCCGTAGGTGCCGGGGCGCGCCATGAAGATCCACGGCATGCCCGCGCGGTCGCTCGCGGCCTGCGCGTCGAGCGTGCGCAGCGGTTCGGTGTTGCCGGGGATGCGCGTGGGCGACAGGTTCATCACGCTGTCGCGGTCGCCCGAGAACTGCACGATGGCGATGCGCGCGTCGTCGATGTCGCGGCTCGCGAAGTAGCGGATGCACGACGGCCCCTCGACCGCCTGCACCCAGAGAAAGCCCGGGCGGTCGGGGCAGTTGGCGCGCACGGCGGGCTGGTTCCAGTGCAGCAGCGCGCCCTCGGCCGACGCGGAGGCCGCCGGCTCGCGCGGCGCGGCGGCCTTCGGCGCGTCGGCACGCTGCGCGCAGGCCGTCTGCACGAGGGCCAGGAGCACACAGGCCAGGCGCGCGCGCGGCTTCATAGCTTCTGCAGCAGTTCGGAGATGAGGCCGAAGTCCGACTGCTGGCGGTCGCCCTTCACCAGCACCAGGTCGCCGTCGCGCAGGAATTCGCCGAGGTAGCCGGTGAGCTGCGCGGCGTCTTCGAAGTGCGGGCCGAGCAGCTCGGCCGGCACCTCCTCGCGCAGCCAGCGCATCTCGGCGCCGTGCGTCACCAAGTGCTGGATGCCCGAGGCCAGCAGCGGCGCGGCCAGGCTGCGGTGCATCGCCTCGGCTTCCTTGTCGAGGTTGATGATGCGCCCGAGCACGCCGATCTTGCGCGTCACCGGCCCGTGCGCCGCATGCTGGCAGGTGCGCACGAACTCCATCGCGTTGCGCATCGACATGACCTCGGCGTTCCAGCTGTCGTCGATCAGCGTGGCCTGCACGCCGCCCTGCGTGCGCAGCGGGCGCAGCTGCATCACCGAAGCCGGCAGGCGCACGAAAGGCATGCGCGCGCACGCGGCCTCGGCATCGAAGCCCAGCGCCAGCAGCGCGGCGAAGGCCAGCGCCGAATTGCGCACCAGCCCGGCGCTCGCGATCGGGAACAGGTACTCGACCGTGCGCCCCGGCAGCGCGATGCGCACGCGGCAGCCGCCGTCGGGCTCGGGCCGCGTGTCGACGATGCGGATGTTGGCGTCGGGGCTGCTGCCCACCACCCAGATGGCGCCCGCGGTGCGCGCGGCCGCCCGCACCACCTGCATCAGGCAGGGGATGTGGTCGGGCACGATGGCCACGCCGCCGGGCTCCAGCCCGAGGAAGATGCGCGACTTGAACTCGGCCGTCTGCTCGAGCGTGGCGGTTTGGCGGGTCTGCGACAGGCCGATCTCGGTGAGGATCGCCACGTGCGGGCGCGCCACGAGCGAGATCGGGCCGCGGTCCATCCACAGCGCGCTCTGCGCCATCTCGAGCACGCACACGTCGGCGTCGGCCGCGAGGTTGGCCAGCATCGCCGGCACGCCCACGCGCGAGTTGTAGTTGTCGATGGTGGTGTGCACGCGCGCCGCCTCGGGCAGCAGGTCGCGCAGCATGGCGATGGTGGACGACTTGCCGACCGTGCCGGTCACGCCCACCACGCGACCCTTGAAGCGCGCACGCGCGGCAATGCCCAAGTCGATCATGGCGCGGATCGGGTCGTCCACCTGCAGCAGCGGGAACGACGGGTCGAGACCGTCCACCGGGTGCGCGACCACGGCGCCCGCGAGCGCGTGCTGCAGCACGGGCACGTCTTCATGGCGGTCGGGGTTGTCGGCGCGCGGCTTGCTGTAGTTCTCGTGCCTGGCGAGCGTGCGGTAGTCGGACGCGATGAACAGCGCCGGCTTCGGCAGCCGCGCCATGTGCGTCGGCCCGCGCACCACCGCGTTGACGAACCAGCCCGAAGGCGGCGGCACCAGCCACTGCCCGCCGGTGACGCGCTGCAGCTCGTCGGCGGTCCACACGGGCGACGGCTGCGGCGGGGCACCGGGGCGCAGCGCCGCGAGCACGGGCGCGGGGCGCTCGGGCAGCGGCGTCGGAAACTTCGGCACGCGCAGGCCGCACCACACGGGCAGCCGGCGCGCGCCCGGCAGGTCGGGCATGCTGCCGCGCACGCGCACCTCGATCTGCAGCACGTCGTTCTCGAGCAGGCCCAGGCGCGGCGCGCGCAGGCCGTAGCGGTCGCGGTAGATGCGCCCCGGCGTCCAGCGGCTGGTGGGCCACATCCAGTCGCAGGGGTCGTGGTCCATGGCCTCGCCCCAGGCCGGCATGGTGCTGCTGCGCATCGGCAGCGCGCGGAACTGCACGCGCAGATCGGCGCTCACGGGCGCATCGGCGGTCCAGAACGACTCGACCCACAGCAGGCGCCGCCCGATGATCTGCGTCGGCGCGAGGCGGATGCCCACGAGTCGCAACGGGCCGAACTGCAGCGGACGCATCTTGGCGTCCTCGGGCACGGCATCGACCGACCACTCGGGCCGGGGCGCGAGCACGGGGCCGACCAGCGCGGGCGGGCGCGAGGCCGACAGCGGCGCCAGCGGTGGACGGCCGGCCGGCGCGGTGCGTTCGGGCGGCGACAGCTGCAGCGCGCAGCGCCCGTCGGGCCGCGCCGTCATCTCGGTGCCGAGCGCGCGGCACAGTTCAGCGAAGCGCGCGCTGGCGGCTTCGGCCGCCTCACCCGCGAGCTGCTGCGAGAAACCGAAGCCCACGCCCACCGGCGTGAACACCACCTCTTCCACGCCATGCGGCCCCAGGCGCAGCGAGAACACGCCGGAGTCCGCGAGGTCGTTGCGGACGGCATCGAACAGCAGGTCGCCCGCGTCGTGCAGGATCGGCCGGCCCTGGTAGACCTCGATGCCCTGCAGCACATGCGCCGAGGTGCCGAGCACCGCGTCTGCGCCGGCTTCGACGATGGCATGGCCGACGGCGATCTCGGCACGCGAGGGCGCGGTCTCCAGGTTCTCGCCCCAGTGCACGGCCACCAGCACCACATCGGCCTCCTGGCGTGCGGCGGCGATGCGCGGCGCGAGCGTGGCGCGCCAGGCCGCCGGGTCGTCGAGCGACAGCCAGGCCGCGCCGGGGCGCTGCGCGGTGGCGGCGAAGCGCGGCTGCGTGGCGTCGAGCGAGAACAGCGCCACGCGCAGCCCACCGGCCTGGCGGAAGGCGGGGCTCAGTGCAGAGTCGAGATCAGGCCCCGTACCGGCGAACGCGATGGCGGCGGCGTTGAGCAGCCCGTGCTGCTCCAGCAGCGCCTCGGGGCCGTAGTCGCCGCTGTGGTTGTTGGCCGTGGCGACCATGTCGATGCCGGCCTCGGTCAGCACCGCGAGCATCTCGGGGCGCGCACGGTAGTAATAAGGGCCGCCCTCGTCCTTCTCGACGCCCTGCTCGCCCGTGGTGGCGACCACGCACTCGAGGTTCACGATGCGCAGGTCGGCCTCGCGCAGCGCGGCGATGTCGCCCAGCATGCGGGCGGAGCCGCCGAGGTCGTGCATGCGGTAGTGCTGACGCCGGCCCAGGTTGACGTCGCCGCCCCACAGCACGATGCCCTCGGCGCCGCGCGGTGCGGCGGGCTCGGCCGTGGCCTGCGTGAGCTGCGCGCTTTGCTGCTGCGCCTCGCGCGCTTCGAGCAGGCGGTGGTAGGCCACATAGCCCGACAGGTAGTGCTCCACGTCGTCGATGCGCACGCGGAAGCTGTGGTGCTTGATGAAGAACGAGCCCGCGATGCGGTCGGGATGGCGGAAGAACATCGCCAGCTCGGGCCAGAAGTGGCCGTTGGCGAGGTAGCGCGCGCGGTGCTCCAGCGCACGGTCGAACTTGTGGCGATCAAGCCCCGCGAGCAGCGGGCGCAGGGCAGGGTCGGCTTCGAGCCGCAGCACCATCTCGCGCGCGGCCATCATCAGCTCGAGCAGCGTGGGGAAGGTGGTGATGCGCTCGAGCACGAAGTCCAGGTGGCCCGCCATGTTCTGCAGGCCGAACTGGTAGTAGCGCGTCTCGGGCTTGAAGCGCGTGAGTTCGTTGACGCAGTAGCTCAGCCAGTGGTCGTGCGCGCGCCAGTGGCCCGCGGCGATGAAATGCTCGAAGGCCTTCTCGACCACCGCGAGCCAGCGCGCGTCGCGCGTGAGGCCGTACAGCCGCATGAGCCCGAAGGCCGCCTCGCCGTCGTAATAGATGATGCGGTAAGGCTCCTTCACGTCGAGCCCCGGGTGGTTGAGCACGTGCACGAAGCGCCCGGTCTCGGGGTCCTGCATGGAGCGGATGCCCAGCGCGAGCTGCTCCATCAGCGGCTGGTACTGCGCATCGCCGGTGAGCTCGGTGTACTTCACCAGCGCCAGCAGGCACACGGCGTTGCCGCCGAGCTTGATCTCGTTGCCGATGTCGACCAGGAACGCGGCCTGCGTGCCGTCGGCCAGCGTGGCGCGGCGGATCAGCCGCTGGCTCAGGAAGGCCAGCGCGCGGTCGATGGCGGCCTTCTGCACGTCGCTGCGCGTGAGCTCCCAGCCTTCGAGCATCGCGTAGGTGGAGCTGGCGTGGCGCAGCGTGTTGTAGGTGGGAATCGCGCGATCGAAGCAGGGGAACCAGCCGTAGTGGAACTCGCCCGTGGGCTTGACCTGCTCGGCCAGGTAGTCGCTCGCCGAATCGACCAGCGTGCGCACCTGCGCCGCGTTCCAGTCGGTAAGCGTGCGAAAGCCCGCGGCCTGTCCTTCGGCCGTGAGCGGCCACGCGCCCTCGGCATCGACGTACACGGCGCGCGTGGTGAAGCACCACACGGGCGCGGCGTCGTCGGTGGGAAAGTCGTGCTCGTCGCCGAAGCGGCGTTTCGTGTGCGTGCGCAGGTTGCCGTTGTTGGGCTCCGCGTGATCGACCGTGCCGTTGTAGAGCACGGCGCTGCCGTGCATCTCCTGCGCGAGCAGCGCGGTCTCGAAGCGCGCGTCGAGCGCGATGCCTTCGTTGAAGTAGTTGCGCTTGGTCTGCGCCAGCCGCGCCTTCAGTTCGCCCCAGGTCATGGGCGTGGCGTGCTCGACGATCTCCGCGCGCAGCCGTTGCGCGGGCCGCTCGGCGCGCTGGGCCTTCACCGCCAGCGCCTCGGCCGCGGCCTGCCACGCGGCCTCGGTGTCGGGGCCGCGGCCCATGACGACGCGGGCGCGGCTTTCGCCCTCGCCCATCGCGAGGAACACCACGCAGCCGGCCTCGTCGGTGGCGGGCGGGGCCGGGGGCAGCGCCCCGTCCGGGGTGGCCAGGGCCTGCCTGGCGCGGTTCAACAGATCGGCGAGGGGGACGGGAGCTTGGTGAGTCATGCGCCGCGAATGATGACAGGCCACGGCGCAGCCTGCCACTGCGGAAATCCGGGGCGCACCAGGTCCGGGTCACGCCCAGGCGTCGAACACCGCGCCGCGCACGGCCTCGACCGCCGCCGATCGCTGGCCGCCGGCCGGCGCGACCCAGCACAGCCAGGTGTGTGAGCGCCAACCGTTCCAGACCACGAGCTCGCCCTGGCGCTCACCCTGCTCGGCCTGGTCCAGCCGCATCAGGCCCGCGCCCATGCCGCTGGCGACCATGCTGCGGATGGCGCTCTCGCCGTCGGCGGTGACGCCCTGGCGGTAGTCGCGCCCGGCCGAGGCGAACAGCTTCTCGAGGTGCGCGCGCAGGATGCACGAGGGCGGCGTGCCGACCCAGGTCAGGTCGGTGAGCTGTTCGAGCGTGAGCTCGGGGTGCGCCTGCGCCACCGCCGGCGGCAGGCCCACGGCCAGGTCGACCACGCCCAGGCGCCCCAGCTCGAAGCCTTCGAGCCGCTCGGCATCGCTGAGCACATAGGCGCAGTCGAGTTCGCCGCGTTGCACGGCCGCCAGGGTTTCGTACGACAGCCCCTGCTTGAGCTGCAGCGTGACCTGCGGATGCTGCTGCGCCAGCGTGACCAGCACGCTGCCCAGGCGCAGCGCCACCGGATCGACCACCGTGCCGAAGCGCACCACGCCCTGCGCCGCGCCGCGCAGCTGGTCGGCGGCCGACTGCATGCGCATGGCCGAGGCCAGGGTGCGCTCGGCCTCTTCGAGCAGGCGCCGGCCGGCCGCGGTGGGCGACATGCCGCGCGGTGTGCGCTCGAACAGGCGCACGCCGAGTTCGTCTTCGAGCGCCTTGAGCTGCGCGCTGGCGGCCGGGGCGCTGGTGAACACGCGTTCGGCGGCGCGGGTCAGGTTGCCCTCCTTCGCGATGGCAACGAAGGTCTTCAGTTGGTACAGCTCCATGACCGCGGATTGTGAGCGCGTGCGACGCGGTCGTCCGTTCGCTTTTTCGGAAGCCCCTGTCCAAAGAAACGAATGGCCTTCGCGGCGGGCCGTCCCCATCCTTCAGGCCACGCGCTCCCTCTTTTTTCTTGAAAGGCCTTCCCGTGTCCTCCCCTTCCTCACGCCTGCCGGGCATCGCGGCCCTGCTCTTCGCCACCGCCAGCTGGGGCAGCCTGTTCCTCGTCGGCAAGGGCGTGCTGCACCACGTGGCGCCGGTGTGGCTCACGCTCATCCGCTACACCCTGTCGGCGCTGGTGTTCGCCGCGCTGCTGGGCCTGCGCGGCAGCGGCGGCTGGCACAAGCTGCGGCAGCACGCGGTGCCGCTGGCGCTGCACGGCTTTGCGGGCTTCGGCGTGTTCAGCATCCTGCTGTTCGTCGGGCTCTCGCACTCGGTGCCCTCGCACGGCGCGGTGCTGATCGCCACCACGCCGATCACCACGCAGCTGCTGCGCTGGTGGCTCGACGGCGTGCGCCCGACGCGCATGACGCTGCTGACCGCCGCGCTGGCGCTGGCCGGCGTGGCGACGGTGGCCGGGCTGCTGTCGCCCGGTGGCGCAGGCCTGTCGCACGACACGCTGCTCGGCGACGCCATCGCCTTCGTCGGCACGCTGGGCTGGGTCGTCTACACGCGCGGCGCGGCGCGCTTCCCGACGCTGGACACGGTGGACTACACCGCGCTCACGGTGCTGGCTTCGTGGCCGCTGCTGCTGGCCGTGGCGGTGGGCATGACCGCGCTGGGCGCATCGCCCGCGCCCGACGCGCAGGGGCTGCGCCTGTCGTGGCAGGTGCTGCTGTACGTGGGACTGGTGCCGTCGGCGCTCGCGGTGCTGGCCTTCAACCACGGCGTGCGCGCACTCGGCGCGGTCACCGGTACGGCCTTCCTGAACTTCGTGCCGGTGTCGGCGCTGCTGATGGGCGTGGCGCTGGGCAAGCCGCCCGCGACGCACGAGATCGTCGGCGTGGCGATGGTGGTGGTGGCGCTGCTGCTGCATGTGGCGGCAGCGAAGCGGGCGGCGACGCCGGTGGCCCCGGTTCGCGTGCCGGCGCCAGGCCAGCGCACCTGCGGCGTCACGCCATGAACAGCGGTCAGCCCTCGGCGCGGCTGCGCCGGAAGATCGCGTAGTTGCCGTTCGCCATCCCCACGAGCACCTCGCCCACGTACAGCCGCGACTCCAGGTTGGCGACAGTGCGCCCGCGGTTGAGCAGCGTGGTCCTGCAGACGACCTGGCCTTCGAACACGGGCTTGAAGTAGTTCATCTTGATCTCGATGGTGGCGCAGATCTCGCCCGCCTCGAGCGTGGGGTACAGCGCCGTGCCCATGCCCGTGTCGGCCAGCGCATAGAGCACGGCACCGTGCACGACCTCGTGCGGGTTCAGGTGCTGTGGCGCGACGACCAGCGTCATGGTGCTGGCGCCCGCGGTGGCTTCCTCGCAGTGCAGGTCGATCAGTTCGGCGAAGGGATGTTTCATGGCGACGGGAAATGAACGGACCGGCCGACTGTAGACCGCACGGCCGTCAGTCGCCGAGCGCGCGATAGAAGTAGGTGGTGCCGCACGGCGTGCCGTCGGGCAGCAGCGCGTAGCCGGGGATGGTGCCCACGCGCTGCCAGCCGCAGCGGGTGTACAGCCGCTCGGCCTCGGGGCTGGAGGTGTCGAGCACCAGCAGGGTCTTGCCGTGGTCGCGCGCGCGCTGTTCGGCGCCTTTCATCAGCAGCGCGCCGAGGCCGTGGCGGCGCGCGCGGCGGTGCACCAGCATCTTCGCGACCTCGCCACGGTGCGGCTGGTTCTCGGGCTGCGCCAGCACCAGCTGCACGGTGCCGACGATGCCTGCGTCGTCCTCGGCCACGAGCAGCTCGCGCTCGCCGCGCGCCACGCCGCCGGCCACGTGGCGCCAGAAGGCCCGTGCGCGTTCGGGCGTGAGCGGCTGCATGAAGCTCACCGACGCGCCGCCCTCGACGCAGTCGATGAGCACGTCGGCCAGGGCGTTCAGCTCGGCCTCGCTGACGGAAGAAAGGGCGCGCAGGCGCGGGGTGGTGGTGGCAGCAGTCATGGTCATTTCCGGTTGGCGTGAGAAGGCGCGCTGGTGATGACGACCGCGTAGCGCGCCGTCTCGCGGGTGGGGTTGAAGTAGCTCGTCGGCTGGTCGAGCACGAGCGCGAGGCAGTCGCCCGCTTCGAGCCGGTGTTGCTGGTCGCCGACCGCGAGTTCGATGCAGCCTTCGAGCACCCACACCTGCTGGTGGATGCGCGGCTCGCGCGCGCCGGTTTCATAGGCCACGCGCGCGCCGGGCGGAAACAGCACCTCGACGATCTGGATCGGCGAGGCGTCGCCGCCGGCCGAGACGTTGCGGCGCAGGTAGCCCGAATGCGGATCGCGCCATTCGAGCTGGTCGGCGCGGCGCGACACCGGGCTGGCGGCCGGCGCGTCGGACTCGAACAGCGAGGCCAGCGGCACGCCCAGGCCGGTCGCGAGTTTTTCGAGCAGCACGGCCGTCGGACTGCTCTCGCCGCGCTCGATCAGAGAGATCATGGAGCGGCTGACGCCGCAGTGCGTGGCCAGGGCGTCGAGCGAGAGATCGCGCGCGGCGCGCAGGGCGCGCACGCGCTGGGCGATGCGGTCGTTGAGGCTGGGGGGTGATGCTGATTCTTCTTTCATATTGGATGAAATATCCAATTAAATAGAAATTCAGTCAACCCCGGGATCGAAGCCGCTCGTCTCGAGCACAGAGACTTGCTCGTCGAAGTGACCGTTCTTTGGAGAAATATTCATGCCAATCGCTGAAATCATCCAACACATCACCACCACCGACGCACCATGAGCGCCAACGACCCCGCCCCCCTGCCCTCGACCTTCGTCACGTTCGCCGACGGCCCCGCCGCGCCGTCCGCGCTGCGCGCCCGCATCACGGCCGCCTGCCGGCCGCCCGAATCGGAGGCACTGCAGCCGCTGCTCACGCAGGCCCGGCTGCCGGCCGACCAGGCCGCCGAAGCCCACGCCCTGGCCCATCGCATCGCCCACCAGTTGCGCCAGCGCAAAAACGGCGGTGGCCGCTCAGGCCTCGTGCAGGGCCTGCTGCAGGAGTACGCGCTGTCGTCGCAGGAAGGCGTGGCGCTGATGTGCCTGGCCGAGGCGCTGCTGCGCATTCCCGATGCCGACACGCGCGACGCGCTCATCCGCGACAAGATCGCGCAGGGCCAGTGGCAGGCGCACGCGGGGCACAGCCCGTCGGTGTTCGTCAACGCCGCCACCTGGGGCCTGCTGCTCACGGGCAGGCTGGTGGCCACGCACAGCGAGACGGGCCTGTCGGCCACGCTCACGCGGCTGATCGGCAAGGGCGGCGAGCCGCTGATCCGCAAGGGCGTGGACATGGCGATGCGCATGATGGGCGAGCAGTTCGTCACCGGCGAAACCATCGCCCAGGCGCTGGCGCATGCGCGCACGCTCGAAGCGCAGGGCTTTCGCTATTCGTACGACATGCTCGGCGAGGCCGCGCTCACGGCCGACGACGCGCGCCGCTACCGCGCAGCCTACGAAGACGCCATCCACGCCATCGGCCGCGCCTCGAACGGGCGCGGCGTGTACGGCGGGCCGGGCATCTCGATCAAGCTGTCGGCGCTGCACCCGCGCTACAGCCGCGCGCAATACACGCGCGTGATGGCCGAGCTGTACCCGGTGCTGCGCGACCTGGCGCTGCTGGCGCTGCACTACGACATCGGCCTGAACATCGACGCCGAAGAAGCCGACCGGCTCGAGCTCTCGCTCGACCTGCTGGAGCGCCTGTGCTTCGAGCCCGCGCTGGCGGGCTGGCAAGGCATCGGCTTCGTGGTGCAGGGCTACCAGAAGCGCTGCCCCTTCGTGATCGACTGGGTGATCGACCTCGCGCGCCGCAGCGGCCACCGGCTCATGGTGCGCCTCGTGAAAGGCGCCTACTGGGACAGCGAGATCAAGCGCGCGCAGCTCGACGGGCTCGCGGGCTACCCGGTCTACACGCGCAAGGCCTACACCGATGTGTCGTACCTCGCGTGCGCGCGCCGCCTGCTCGATGCGCCCGACGCGGTGTACCCGCAGTTCGCCACGCACAACGCCCACACGCTGGCCGCGATCTACACGATGGCCGACCCGTCGCGCTACACGCCGGGCCAGTACGAGTTCCAGTGCCTGCACGGCATGGGCGAGCCGCTGTACGAGCAGGTGGTGGGCCCGCTCGGGCGGCCCTGCCGCATCTACGCGCCCGTGGGCACGCACGAGACGCTGCTGGCCTACCTGGTGCGGCGGCTGCTGGAGAACGGCGCCAACACCTCGTTCGTGAACCGCATCGCCGATGCGTCGATCCCGCTCGACACGCTGGTGGAAGACCCGGTCGCGACCGTCGAGCGCATGGCTGCAGAAGAAGGCGCGATGGGCCTGCCGCATGCGGCCATTCCGCTGCCGGCCGCGCTCTACGGCGCGCAGCGCGCGAACTCGCAGGGACTGGACCTCGCGAGCGAGACCACGCTGCATGCGCTCGCCGCCACGCTGCAGGCCAGCGCGACCGAACCCTGGCGCGCCACGCCGATGCTTGCTGCGCCGCGCGCCGAAGACGACGCCAGTCGCACCTGGGCCGAGGTGCGCAACCCCGCCGACCGCCGCGACCTCGTCGGGCAGGTGCAGGACGCGGTGCCGGGCGACGTGGCCTCGGCCATTGCGCAGGCCGAAGCCGTCGCCGCCGCGTGGGCCGCCACGCCGCCCGCCGAGCGCGCTACCGCGCTCGAGCGCGCCGCCGGCCTGCTCGAAGCGCAGCAGCCGCGCCTGCTCGGCCTCTTGATGCGCGAGGCCGGAAAGAGCGGCGCCAACGCCATCGCCGAGGTGCGCGAGGCGGTCGACTTCCTGCGCTACTACGCGGCGCAGGCGCGCACCGACTTCGCCAACGCCACGCACCGCCCGCTCGGGCCGGTGGTGTGCATCAGCCCGTGGAACTTTCCGCTCGCGATCTTCACCGGCCAGGTGGCCGCCGCGCTCGCGGCCGGCAACCCGGTGCTGGCCAAGCCGGCCGAGCAGACGCCGCTGGTCGCGGCCGAAGCGGTGCGCGTGCTGTGGGAGGCCGGCGTGCCGCGCGCGGCGGTGCAGCTGCTGCCGGGGCGCGGCGAGACCGTCGGCGCCGCGCTGGTCGGCGACGCGCGCGTACAGGGCGTGATGTTCACGGGATCGACCGAGGTGGCGCGCCTGCTGCAGAAGACGCTGTCGACGCGCCTCGGTGCGCACGGCGCGCCGGTGCCGCTGATCGCCGAGACCGGCGGACAGAACGCGATGATCGTCGACTCGTCCGCGCTGGTGGAGCAGGTGGTGGCCGACGTGATGGCCTCGGCCTTCGACAGCGCGGGCCAGCGCTGCTCGGCGCTGCGCGTGCTGTGCGTGCAGGAAGAAGCGGCCGACCGCCTCGTGGCGATGCTGCAGGGCGCGATGGCCGAGAGCTGCATCGGCAACCCCGCGCGGCTCGCGGTGGACGTGGGCCCGGTCATCGACGACGAGGCGCGCGACGGCATCGAGCGCCACATCGCCGGCATGCGCGGGCGCGGCCGGCGCGTGTTCCGCCAGGGCCGCGAGTTCGGCCACGACACGCGCCACGGCACCTTCGTGCTGCCCACGCTGGTCGAGCTGGAACACCTGGGCGAGCTGCAGCGCGAGGTGTTCGGCCCCGTGCTGCACCTGCTGCGCTACCGCCGCCGCGACCTGGGCGCGCTCATCGGCCAGATCAACGGCAGCGGCTACGGCCTCACGCTGGGCGTGCACACGCGCATCGACGAGACCATCGCGCAGGTGGTGGCGCAGGCGCAGGCCGGCAACGTCTACGTGAACCGCAACATGGTCGGCGCCGTGGTGGGCGTGCAGCCCTTCGGCGGCGAAGGGCTGTCGGGCACCGGGCCGAAGGCCGGCGGGCCGCTGTACATGGCGCGCCTGCTGTCGGCGCGGCCCGACGACGTGCTCGCGCGCGCCGTGGCGGACGACGCACCCGTCTCCCCGTCGGCCGGCCTCGCGGCGCTCGAAGGCTGGGCGCGCGACACGGGCCACGACGCGCTGGCCGCGCAATGCCGCCGCTTCGCGGGCTTGGCCCACGTCGGCCGCGCACGCACGCTGGCCGGCCCGACCGGCGAGCGCAACGTCTACACGCTGCAGCCGCGCGAAGCCGTGCTGTGCCTCGCCGATGCGGAAGCCGACCGGCTCGTGCAGCTGGCGGCCGTGCTGTCGGTCGGCAGCACCGCCATCTGGCCGGCCGATGCGCCCGGCGCGCACGCGCTGCTGGCCGCGCTGCCCGACGAAGCGCGCCACGCGGTCGTGCTCGCCAACGACTGGCGCGCACCCACCGTGGTCTTCGATGCCGTGCTGCACCACGGCGACGCCGGCCACCTTGCCGGCGTGCTGCAGCAGGTGGCGGCGCGGCCCGGCCCCATCGTCGGCGTGCGCGGCTTCGCGCCCGGCGATACGGACATTCCGCTCGAAAGCCTGGTGCTGGAGCGCGCGCTGAGCGTCAACACGGCCGCGGCCGGCGGCAATGCGAGCCTGATGACGATCGGTTGAGCGGGCTTACTTGTCGAACGCCGGGTCGATCGGCACGCGGTAGCCGTTCACCAGCCGGTTCGTCTCGTTCGCCATGCCGACCACGGCCATCAGCTCGGCGAACATGGCCGGCGTCATGCCGGCCTTTTCCGCGCCCGCGTGGTGGCTTGCGATGCAGTAGCCGCAGTTGTTGGTGACGCTCACCGCGAGGTAGATCATTTCCTTCACCACCGGGTCGAGCGCGCCCGGCGCCATCACCTCCTTGAGGCTGGCCCAGGTGCGCTTGAGCGTGGCCGGGTCGTTGGCCAGGTACTTCCAGAAATTGTTGACGTCGGGCACGTTGCGCGACGCCTTGATGTCGTCGAACACCGCGCGGACCTCGTCGGAAGCGGCGGCGTGCTCGATGGGCTGGGGTTTCATGCGATCTCCTGAAGTGTGAATGCGGGATGGAAAGCAACATTTGCTTTCGGTGCCTTCACATTTATTGTGAATTAGGTCCTAGGTTCACGCGCCCTGCGGTTCATACAGTCGAAGCGTCACACATCAAGCGCGCCATCAGGCGCCATCTCAGGGAGAAGAGAGAACCATGGAACACGTCACACAGCACGTGGGGGGCGGTGCGCGCGCCGCATTCGTCTGCAAGAAGAAAACCCGAGGCATCGCGGGCGCCGTGCTCGCACTGGCCGCCGGCCTCGCAGGCCCGTCGGCCTGGGCCGACGTGAGCCTGGGCGGCACCAGCTACACCACCGGCTCGGGCGCGGTCTGCAGCTCGGGCGGCGCCGGTCCCACGTGGGCCTGCCAGGTGCCCAACGGCAGCGGCGGCTTCGCGCTCATCACCGGCGTACCGACCGACCCCGTGAACGGCGGCCCCGATGCCGCGGCCTTGCAAGGCATGGTGAGCGGCAACCTCGGCGGCGACGCGCTGCTGCTCGGCGGCACGGCCGCCAAGGCCACCGGCTTCGGCAGCGTGGCGGTGGGCTCCGACGCACGCGCCACCGAAACCTACGCCACCGCCATCGGCTCCACCACCGTGGCCGCGGGCGTCAGCAGCACGGCCGTGGGCAACGTGGCCCAGGCCTTCGGCACCAACGCCACCGCCATCGGCGCCAACAGCACGGCCGTGGCCACCAGCAGCGTCGCAGTGGGCGACCGCGCCACCGCGAGCGACATCAATTCGACCGCCCTCGGCGCCAACACGCAGGCGCGCAAGAAGAGCAGCCTGGCGGCCGGCGACAAGGCGATCGCCGACGGCATCAACGCCGCCGCGCTGGGCGCGAACACGCAGGCGCTGGCCGACAGCGCCGTGGCCGCGGGCGACCGCGCCACCGCGGGCGCCGATTCGGCCGTGGCCGTGGGCCGCCAGAGCACCGCATCGGCCGCGTCCGCCGTGGCCATCGGCACGGGCGCGACGGCGAGCGCCGTCAATGGCGTGGCACTCGGCGCCGGCGCCGTGGCCGACCGCGCGGGCATGAACGGCCAGCAAGAGCGCTTCTCGAACATCGCCGTGGGCTCCACGCAGGGCGCGGTCTCGGTCGGCAGCGCGGGCGGCGAGCGGCAGATCACGAACGTGGCGGGCGGCACGCAGGCGACCGACGCGGTCAACGTGCGCCAATTGCAGGCCGTTCAGGCCGGCGCGGTCAACTACGTGACCAACGTCGATGGCAGCGTGAACCACAACCAGATCGTGCTGGGCAACGGACAGGCGCCCAACGGCACCACCGTGTCCAACGTGGCGCCCGGCGTGGCCGGCACCGACGCCGTGAACGTGAACCAGCTGAACGCACAGAGTGCGCAGTGGCGCGACGCCATCCGCGTGAACCAGCGCGACGCCAACGCCGGCACCGCCGGTGCGATGGCCATGGCCGGCATGCCGCAGGCCTACATGCCGGGCAAGAACATGATCGCGGCCGGCATCGCCGGCTACGAGGGCCAGAGCGCGCTCGCGGTCGGCTTCTCGAGCATCTCGGACAACGGCAAGTGGGTGATGAAGTTCACCGGCTCGGCCAACTCGCGCGGCAAGGTCGGCGTCTCGGCCGGCGCGGGCTACCAGTGGTGAGCCGCATGAACCCCAGCACCGCCATCGCTCCAGGCCCCACGCATTCCTCCCTCATGACACGCACCTTTTTTCTGCCCACCGCCGCGCTACTGGCCTTGCTCACCCTCGCCGGCTGCACCTCGTACGTGAGCCGCGGCATCGATAGCGACGGCAAGGCCGCCGAACTCGTCTGGCCCGGCGCGGATCAACAGCAAACGTGGCAAACCGAAGGCAGCTTTCCGAACCGCGAAAACCTGCGCGCCATCGGCCCCGGCGCCACCAAGGACCAGCTGTACGCCCTCATCGGCCGCCCGCACTTCGACGAAGGCATGGCGGCCGTGCGCGAGTGGGACTACGTCTTTCACTTCCGCTCGGGCGGCGGTGCGACGAGCTGCCGCTACAAGGTGATCTTCGACACGGCCTACAAGGCGCGCAGCTTCCACTGGAACCCGGCGATCTGCGCCGAGCTGGCCAAGGGCTGATCAGCCGCCCTGCGGCGGCTCCGGCCGCCGCCACAGCCACGCCAGCACGACCGCCATCGAGCCGATGGCGACGCCTGCGAGCCACGGCTTGTGCGCCGTCAACACGATGACGACCGCGCAGAACGCCATCGCCGCGGTGGCGCTCCACTTGGCGCGCCGGCTCACGGTGCGGCCGTTCTCCCAGTTGCGCAGCAGCGGACCGAAGAGCCGGTGGTTCAGCAACCAGCGGTGCAGCCGCGGCGAACTGCGCGCCGCGGCCCAGGCGGCCATCAGCACGAAGACCGTGGTCGGCATGCCCGGCGCGACCACGCCGATGGCGGCCAGCACCAGGCACAACGCGGCAAAGACCATCAGCAGCCAGCGCACGAGCAGCGGCAACGGCCGGGGCTCCACGGCAGCGGGCGGGTTCTGGGGGTCTTCGGCGGGCGTCACGGGCCGATTGTCTTTCTTTCTCTTTCACCGCACCGACGCGCTTGATTCAGATCAACCGCGCGCCGCTTTCGGCTGCCGATACTGGACTTTTACATCCACCTGCAAAGTTCTGAAGACCATGGCCCACCTTGTATGGAAGACCGAGCTCAATACGGGGATCCATGAGATCGACACGCAGCACCAGCGCATCGTGCAGTACATCAATGCGCTGGACGATGCCCGCCGCACGAACGACCGCCAGGCCGTGGGCCGGATCATCGAAGAGACCATCGACTACACCGCTTCGCACTTCGCGTTCGAGGAGGCCATGATCGAGGACGCGGGCTACCCCTTCACCGGCCCGCACCGGAAGGTGCACGAGATCTTCGTGCGCCGCGTCACCGAGTTCCGCACGCGCTTCGAGCACGGCGAAGAGGTGCTGGCCGAGCTGCACGACATGCTCTCGCGCTGGCTGTTCAACCACATCCGCCATGAAGACGGCGCGTACGTGCCGACCGTGAAAGCGCACCTGCACACGACGGATTCGTCGGCGGAGGTGTTGGTGCATGCGCAGGTGCGCAAGGCGGTGCAGCAAGGCGGCGCCGCGGGGCAGGTCAAGATGGGGTGGATGCGGCGGCTGTTCGGCGGGTGACGCGGCTTTGACGCCGCGCCACCGCCGCGTCACTCCTCCACGAAGGCTTCTTCGCGCTTGGCCTTCACCGAAGGCAGCAGCACCACGATGAGCAGCAGCGCCGCCGCGGCCAGCAGCCCCGCCGACAGCGGACGCATGACGAACACGCTCCAGTCGCCGCGCGACAGCAGCAGCGCGCGGCGCAGGTTCTCTTCCATCATCGGCCCGAGGATGAAGCCCAGCAGCAGCGGCGCGGGCTCGCACTTGAGCTTCAGGAACAGGTAGCCCACGATGCCGAAGATCGCGACCATCCACACGTCGAAGGTGTTGTTGTTCTCCGAGTACACGCCCACCGCGCAGAACAGCACGATCGACGGAAAGAGCCACTTGTAGGGAATGGTCAGCAGCTTGATCCAGATGCCGATCATCGGCAGGTTCAGCACGATGAGCATCAGGTTGCCGATCCACATCGAGGCGATCAGGCCCCAGAAGAGTTCGGGGTTGCTGGTCATCACCTGCGGGCCCGGCTGGATGTTGTGGATGGTCATGGCACCGACCATCAGCGCCATCACCGCATTGGGCGGAATGCCCAGCGTCAGCAGCGGAATGAACGAGGTCTGCGCGCCAGCGTTGTTGGCCGACTCCGGTCCCGCCACGCCGCGGATGTTGCCCTTGCCGAAGGGCACCTCGCCCTGCTTGAGCTTGATGCGCTTCTCGATGGTGTAGGCCGCGAAGGCCGACAGCAGCGCGCCGCCGCCCGGCAAGATGCCCAGCGCCGAACCCAGCGCGGTGCCACGCAGCACCGCAGGCGTCATGCGCCGGAAGTCTTCCTTGGTGGGCCACAGGCCCTTGACCTTGGCGGTGAACACCTCGCGCTCGTGCTCGGGCACGGCCAGGTTGGCGATGATCTCGCCGTAGCCGAACACGCCCATCGCGATCGCGATGAAGCCGATGCCGTCGGTGAGCTCGGGAATGTCGAAGCTGTAGCGCGCCACGCCCGAGTTGACGTCGGTGCCCACGAGGCCCAGCGCCAGCCCGAGCAGGATCATCGTGATCGCCTTGAGCAGCGAACCCGAGGCCAGCACCACGGCGCCGATCAGGCCCAGGATCATCAGCGAGAAGTATTCGGCGGGGCCGAACTTGAAGGCCAGCTCGGTCAGCGGCGGTGCGAAGGCGGCCAGGATGAGCGTGCCCACGCAACCCGCGAAGAACGAGCCCAGGCCCGCCGCAGCGAGCGCTGGTCCGGCCCTCCCCTTGCGCGCCATCTGGTAGCCGTCGATCACGGTCACCACCGACGACGACTCGCCGGGCAAGTTCACCAGGATCGCGGTGGTCGAGCCGCCGTACTGCGCGCCGTAATAGATACCGGCCAGCATGATGAGCGCCGACACGGGCGGCAGCGCGTAGGTGGCGGGCAGCAGCATCGCGATGGTGGCCACGGGACCGATGCCCGGAAGCACGCCGATCAGCGTGCCCAGCAGGCAGCCGACGAAGGCATAGACAAGGTTCTGCGCGGTGAAGGCCACGCCGAAGCCGATCGAGAGGTTGGTAATCAGGTCCATTGTTCTCTTGGATTTCTTGTTGTTCTGCGCGGGTCAGCCGGCGATGAAGGTGGGCCACACCTGGAACTGCAGCTTCAGCGCCACCACGAAGGCCAGGTAGCTGCCGAGCGCGAGCACGGTCGCCAGCAGGGTCACGCCCTTCCAGCCGAAGCTGTCGCCCGCCAGGCTCGCGATGAAGGTCAGCGCATAGATCGCGACGATGAGCCCCATCGACGGCAGGCCGATGCTCGGCAGCCCGCCGAGCAGCACGCCGAAGATCAGGTTGGCGCCGATGATGAACAGCAGCGGCTTCCATGCGATGCGGCCCACCGGTTCGCCGTCGGCGGTCTCGACCGTGAGGGCCTTGAACGTGATCAGCACGCCCATGCACGCGATGAGGATGCCCACGATGAGCGGAAAGTAGCCGGGGCCCATGCGGGCGCCGGTGCCCACGTTGTAGGTCGTGGCGCCCCATGCAAAGGCCACGCCGAAGGCGCTGAAAAGCACGCCCGAGCAGAAGTCTCTCTGACTCTTGATTCTCACCGTTGATGTCTCCTGGAACTGCGTTGATCGGCACAGGATGTGCGTCAGCGATCCTAGGAATTCAGTGCGGCGGTGTGTATGAACAAAGCATTGCCATTCGGCAATGTTCGAGGCGCGAGGAAACGAAGAAGGCGCCGCTCAGGCGTCCGCCGCCGGCAGGTCGATGCAGGCGCGCAGGCCCGGGCGGGCATCGCCGAACTGCAGGCGACCGCCATGCAGCGCCACCACCGCCTGCACGCTCGCGAGCCCCAGGCCGTGGCCCGGCGTGCTGTGGTCCAGCCGATGGAAGCGCACGCCCAGGCGCTCGTACTCGGCGCTCGGAATGCCGGGCCCGTCGTCCTGCACGACGAGCTGCGCGCGCCCGTCGACCGTGTGCGTGCCGATGCGCACCGTGGCGCCGGCCCCGCCGTACTTCAGCGCGTTGTCGAGCAGGTTGGCCGCCGCGCCCGCGAGCAGGTCGCGGTCACCGAGCGCGATGGCGCGCTCGGCCGGCTCGCGCAGCAGCGCGATGCCCCGCACCTCGGCCACCGCCTCGTACAGCTCCGCCACGTCGTCGGCGATGACATGCAGCGCCACCGGCGCGAACTGCTGGCGCCGCGCACCGGCCTCGACCTCGGCGATCTGCAGCAGCTTCTCGAACATCACCGCCAGCTCCTCGAGTTCGCGGATGGCGGTGGCCACGGGCTCGCGCTGCGGATGGCTCGCGTCGCCGAGCCCCGCCTCCACCGCACGCAGGCGCACCAGCACGCGCGTGAGCGGCGTGCGCAGGTCGTGCGCGATGGTGTTGGACACATGGCGCACGCCGTCCATCAGCGACTGGATGCGGTCGAGCATCGCGTTGATGTCGCCCTCCAGCAGCGCGAACTCGTCTTCCTGGCCCGAAGGCGCCACGCGCTCCTGCAGCTCGCCCGCCGCGATGCGCGCGGCCGTGCGCCGCACCGCGCCCACGCTGCGCTCCAGCTCCTGGCGGAAGACGAAGGTGCCGCCGATGAGCAACAGCACCGCCACGATGCCCGCCGCCGCGCTGGCGCTCGCCACCAATGATTCGATCGACTCCTGGTCGCGCAGGTCGTGCCCCACCACGAGCATGCCGCCGTCGGGCAGCGGGCGCATCACGAGGTAGGCGATGACGGTCTGGCCTGCGCGCACTACGCGGCGGTGCACGCCGTCGCCGGCGTCGGGCGCCAGCGAGGGCATCTGGTCGAGGTTGCCCGCGCGCTTGTTTCCGTCGCGGTCGGTGAGCAGGTAGATCTCGTTGTCGGAGTTGCGGCCGTCGGAAAGCGCATGGGCGATCTCGCCCGCCACGCCTTCAGCGCCGCGCGCTTCGTAGCGCACCACCAGCTGCTGCACGCTGGCGGCCACCTGCCGCACCATGCGCTGCTGCAGCACGCCCACGGTCTGCATGTAGACGATGGCCAGCGCGGCCAGCATCGTGATGGCCACGAGCAGGCCGTAGTAGAAGGCCAGGCGGAAGCCGACCGAGCGCCACAGCTGGCGCAGGGCCCGGGTCATTGCGGCGCGGCCAGCGTGTAGCCCACGCCGCGCACGGTGTGGATCAGCGTCGGCGCGCCGCCCGCATCGAGCTTGCCGCGCAGGCGGCTCACCTGCACGTCGATCACGTTGGTCTGCGGATCGAACTGGTAGTCCCACACGGCTTCGAGCAGCATGGTGCGCGTGACCACCTGCCCCGGATGCATCATGAGGTAGGCCAGCAGCCTGAACTCGCGCGGCTGCAGCGCGATGGGCCGGCCGCCGCGCTCCACGTGGCGGCGCGCCAGGTCGAGCGTGAGATCGGCCAGCTGCAGCGTGCGGATCTCGGGCCCGGTGCGCGAGCGCCGCACCAGCGCCTCGGCGCGCGCCGCGAGTTCGGAGAAGGCAAAGGGCTTGGCCAGGTAGTCGTCGCCGCCGGCCTTGAGCCCGCGCACGCGCTCGTCGAGCGCGCTCAAGGCGCTGAGCACCAGCACCGGCGTCTTCTTGCCGAGGGCGCGCATCGTGGTGAGGATCGACAGGCCGTCCACGTCGTTGGGCAGCATGCGGTCGAGGATGACGAGGTCCCACGTCTCGCCCGTGGCGCGCGCGAACGCATCCGCGCCGTCGCGGCTGATCACCGCCACATGGCCGAGCGAGCGGAAGCCTTCGGCGATGTAGCGCGCGTTGTCGGCATCGTCCTCGACGATGAGGCAGTTCCAGATGACGGTGGGGCCGAGCACGTCAGTCGGTGCGGCCACGGCAAGAAATACCCATGGATGGCGGTGCGGTTGTGCTCACGTTGCGGCCCCTGGAATGCAGGGGCGTGCGACACAAATCCTAGCCCAGCTGGAAGCGGGAAAGGCCCACGTTTCATTACCGTTTGTCCATGAAGGCCGCGCGGTCGCGCGTGCGAGGAGCTGATCTGGCCCCATCAAGTCGAAGACCACGCTCACTCTCCGTTCACCAGAGACACCCCGTCCACCGGCTTGCGCATCCATGTCGCAACGTCCACGCCCAACCCGTGAATCACTGCATCCATTGCGCTGCATTCGGTCGTCTCCGCCGTGATATCCGCGTAGGGGATGTGCACTTGGCGCAGGGCCTTGAATTGCGCGGGGGGCAGTCCCGGTCGATCAAGCACCGCATGGATGACCACGATCGTGGGGCCGCCGGCGCTGACGGTCACGATGTCCATGATGTCGATCTTCAGCACAAGGGCGGCCTCCCTGCCGGGACCCGGCACAGGGCGCACAACCTCATGCCGCGCCTTCAACTGATCTTGCACGGCCTGACGCAGCGGGTCCGGCACGCCGCACGCGTCATCGGCTTCGGACATCCGGCGGCCCTGGTCATACCCGTACGCGACGGACGGCAGCATCACCGTGGTGGGGGCAGCAGGCGCGGGTCGCGTTCGCTCGGGCGGCTGGGGATCGTGTGAACCGCAAGCAGCCAGAAGTGCGCTTACCGCCATCGCGATGCACGTGTTGCGCACGAAGGCAGGCGAAGCCTCTGCAGGCGCATTGGAGGTACAGCAGGTCGGCGGCATCAAGACGCGATTTGTTACATTAGTCCGGGGGTTGGAGGAATTTTGCAGGACCGACTACCTACCGGGCGATCGCCCGGCCAAATCAACTATAAGGAAAAAAGCTACATGCACACCATCAATTACAAGATGGAGTACTCGATTCTCGAGTACGTTTTCGGCCTGATTGGCCCGGCAATTATCATTGCCGCCATTTTTTATCCGATTGCAGATCTGAAAATAGGCACCCTTCGGCTTCACCTGCCGACCGGCGTGGCCAATGGCGTTCTCATGTTGATCGGGGCGTACGTCACGTATCTTACGGTCGGAACACTTTTCAAGAAGCGCGCAGCCAACAGCCAGGGCGCCAGCATTGTTCTTGATGAAAAGGGCATGTCTTTCACGACCGTCAAGAAATTTTCGGGCGTACTGACCACCGTGGGCTATGACGCCATCAATCAAGTCACCATCACGGACATCCCGGAAACCTCCACATCGAGTGCGGAGAAAACAGTAGAAATCAGCACGCCGTCGATGGCACCCAAGAAGCACGAGTTCGATGCCATTCACATGGTGAAAGACTCAGACTTTGAAGTTCTTGTGAATGCGCTCAAGCATCGCGCCATCAATGCCACCTTCAAGCAAATCTGACCCATGGGTTTCTTGAAGAAGTTGTTCCAGATAGTTTCTGGCAAAAAATACAGAAATTGCCCCGATGGGGCCGCAGCGGATCCGGCGGCGCAGCGCGCACTTCAAGCGGGGCTCATCAACTCCGAACAGATCATGGCGTATTGCGACAGCTACGCAACGGGGCTGTCTGACGATGCGCTCGCCGAGGGACTTGGCTCGCACTGGGGCATACGCTCGCCCCAGGAGGCTGCTGAAACCCTGGCGTCACTCGGTCGCCATGGCCATCGCTTTTTTTACGACATTGTTTTTCGTATTTACAGCGATGGTGCTTCAGGAGAGGAGCGCCAGGAGGTTCTCGAGGCCTTGATCGCCAGCGGTCGATACGGCTCCCCGGAAACGGTGCGCGAGCAGATTGCCGCACAGGGGCCGTGTGAGGAAAAAGACCTCGTTTTTTCGGCTTTGGCGCAGGCGATGGAGATGCTGGAGAATTTGCGATCCGTTTTTCGTCTTCTCGAAGACAAAGTCAATGGCTCGTACCTTCCCAAGGATTACAGCGCCGGCATCCTTGCCTGGGATCTGGGCCGCCTCGTCACGGTTGCGAGGATGTCATTGGACTGCAAATACATCGAGCAGACTGAATTCGATCGAATTCTTTCGCATGCAGACAAAGAATTGCGCTCGAATTTTTCGTCCTGGCCGCAGTTTGCAAAAAGCTACATCATCGGCCGGGCCAGCTGGGCGGGTCAGAATATGACGCTGGGCGGAATCATCGGTATTGCCGAAGATCTCATGACCGATGAGCGGAGCCCTTGGGTGCTGTCGCCTCTGTGAGTTGCATTCGACGACAGCGCTGGAAAAGATCCTGCTCGTCGGATCGCTCCCTGCTGATTTCCGTGGACGTTTGATCCACCTTTCCATCGTGAACCGAGCGGCCGCAATGTCTTGCGGCCGTTTTTCGCATGGAAGACTGGATTACTCGTAAACGGAAATCAACAAATTCAAAGTATTTACGACGCTATTTGCGCGTTCAAGACTTTATTTGGCGAGATCATCAGGATCGCGCCACCCACGCACGCTCACTCCACCGTCACGCTTTTCGCGAGGTTCCGCGGCTTGTCGACATCGGTCCCGCGCGCACACGCCGTGTGATACGCCAGCAGCTGCAGCGGCACCACGTGCAGCAGCGGCGACAACGCGCCGTAGTGCTCGGGCATGCGGATCACGTGCAGGCCTTCGCCGCTGGCGATCTGCGTGTCGCCGTCGGCCAGCACGTAGAGCACGCCGCCGCGGGCGCGCACTTCCTGCAGGTTGCTCTTGAGCTTTTCGAGCAGGGCGTCGTTCGGCGCCACGGCGACCACGGGCATCTCGCTCGTGACGAGCGCGAGCGGGCCGTGCTTGAGTTCGCCGGCGGCGTAGGCCTCGGCGTGGATGTAGGTCACTTCCTTGAGCTTGAGCGCGCCTTCGAGCGCGATCGGGTAGTGCAGGCCGCGGCCCAGGAACAGGGCGTTGTCCTTGCGCGCAAAGTCTTCGGCCCAGCCGATGATCTGCGGCTCGAGCGCGAGCACCGACTGCAGCGCGACGGGCAGGTGGCGCATTTCCTTCAGGTAGCGCGCCTCGTCGAGCGCGCTCAGGCGGTCCTTGGACTGCGCGATGGCCAGCGTGAGCAGGAACAGGCCCGCGAGCTGGGTGGTGAAGGCCTTGGTCGAGGCCACGCCGATTTCGACGCCGGCGCGCGTGATGTAGGCCAGCTTGCACTCGCGCACCATGGCGCTGGTGGCGACGTTGCAGATGGTCAGCGTCTGCTCCATGCCCAGCGAGCGCGCGTGCTTGAGCGCGGCCAGCGTGTCGGCGGTTTCGCCCGACTGGCTGATGGTGACGACCAGCGTCTTGGGGTCGGGCACGGAGTCGCGGTAGCGGTACTCGCTGGCGATCTCGACCTGGGTGGAGATCTTCGCGATGCTCTCGAGCCAGTACTTGGCGGTGCAGCCGCTGTAGTAGCTGGTGCCGCAGGCCAGGATGAGGATCTTGTCGATGTCCTGGAACACGCGGTGCGCGCTCGCACCCGTGGCGCCGTCCTGGCCGATGCCGTCGAACAGCTCGGGCACGATGCCCTCGACGCCTTCGAGCGTGTCGCCGATGGCGCGCGGCTGCTCGAAGATTTCCTTTTGCATGTAGTGGCGGTACGGGCCCAGCTCGGCCGCGCCGCTGTGGGCGTGCACGGTGCGCACGGTGCGGGTGACGGGCTTGTGGTTCTTGTCGACGATCCAGTACTTGCCGGGCTGCAGGTCGACCACGTCGCCTTCTTCGAGGTACACGATCTGGTCGGTCACGCCGGCCAGCGCCATCGCGTCGCTGGCCAGGAAGTTCTCGGTGCCGTCCTTGCCGGCGCCCAGGATCAGCGGCGAGCCGGCGCGCGCGCCGATCACGCGCTGCGGTTCGTCGCGGCAGATGACGGCGATGGCGTAGGCGCCGTGCAGCTGCAGCACGGCGGCCTTGACGGCCTCGAACAGGTCGCCGTTGTAGAGGCTGTCGACGAGGTGGGCGATGACCTCGGTATCGGTCTGGCTCTCGAACACGTAGCCCTTGGCCTCGAGCGCGGCGCGCAGCGGTTCGTGGTTCTCGATGATGCCGTTGTGCACGAGCGCGATGCGGCCCGGGCGCGCGGCGGGCGCGTCGGCGCCGACGCCGTGGCTGAAGTGGGGGTGGGCGTTGTGCACGGCCGGTGCGCCGTGGGTGGCCCAGCGCGTGTGGGCGATGCCGGTGAGGCCTTCGACCTTGTCGTCGCGCACCTGCGTCAGCAGGTCGGCCACGCGCGAGGTGGTGCGTGCGCGGCTCAGGCCGCCGGCATGCACCGCGACGCCGCAGGAGTCATAGCCGCGGTATTCGAGCCGCTGAAGGCCCTGGACCAGGACCGGAACGATGTCGCGATGGGAGGCTGCGCCGACGATGCCGCACATGGGGTGTACCTTGTCTTGAAGAACAGAAGAGCTCGATGGTAGGGAGACGTACAAGAAATATGGCGTCTAAATTTCCTCAGTTTCGGACTTTTATTTCACTGAAACCCATAGATGGAGTTTTATTCCATAATTTCAACCGATATGGAATCAATCTCCCTCGACGCCATCGACCTCAAGCTGCTCGACGCACTCCAGAACGACGCCTCGCAGACCAACCAGCGCCTGGCGGCCGAGGTGGGCATCTCGCCGCCGACCTGCCTGCGCCGGGTGCAGCGCCTGCGACAGGAAGGCCTCATCGAGCGCCAGGTCGCCCTGCTCTCGCCCGACCGGCTCGCCACGGTGCTGGGCCATGGCCTGCAGGCGGTGGTGGAGATTTCGCTCGACCGGCAGGACGCCGCCGCGCTCGATGCCTTCGAGGCCCGCGTGATCGCAGACGACGCCGTGCAGCAGTGCTGGCGCGTGTCGCCGGGGCCCGATTTCGTGCTGGTGGTGGTGGCGCGCGACATGCCCGGCTATGGCGCGCTGACGCAGCGGCTGTTCACTGCCGACGCCAACGTGCGCAACGTGAAGGCGTTCTTCAGCCTGAAGCGCGCAAAGTTCGGGGCCCGCGTGCCACTGGGCTGACGCCGGTTCTGTGCGCGATCAGCGCTCGCTCGCCGCCTCGCGCAGCGCTTCGAGGAAGGTGCGCCGCCACCAGTGGATGTCGTGCTCGCGGATGCGCGACAGCAGCTTCTGGTGCCGCTCGCGCCGCTCTTCCAGCGGCATCTGCAGCGCCTGCTGCACTGTCTCCGCGGTGCCGTGTGTGTCGTACGGATTCACCAGCAGCGCCTCTTTCAGCTGCTCGGCCGCGCCGGCAAAACGCGACAGCACCAGCACGCCCGGGTCGGCCGGGTCCTGCGCCGCGATGTACTCCTTGGCCACGAGGTTCATGCCGTCGCGCAGCGGCGTCACCAACCCCACGGCGGCCGCGCGGCACAGGCCGGGCACGCGGCGGCGCGCCACCATGCGGTGGATGTAGCGCACCGGCATCCAGTCGAGCTCGCCGTAGTCGCCGTTGATGGCGCCGCACAGCGATTCGAGTTCCTTGCGGATGTCGGCGTAGGCATCGACCGTCTCGCGCGTGGGCGAGGCGATCTGGATCAGCGTGGCGCTGCGGCGGTTCTCGGGGTAGTTGGCCAGCAGCTCGCGGAACGAGCGCACGCGCTGCGGGATGCCCTTCGAATAGTCGAGCCGGTCGATGCCCAGCAGCAGCCGGCGGCTCGAGTACTCGCGCTTCATGGTCTCGTACATGTCGCGCGATTCCTTGGCGTGCGTGAGCGCCGCGAACTCGTCCACGTCGATGCCGATGGGGAAGGCGTTGCAGCGCACCGTCTGCCCGTAGGCGCGATACATGTCGTTGCCCAGGTACTCGCCGTGGGCCTCGTTGCGCACGTAGTGCTCGAAGTGCTGCACGTCCTGCTGCGCCTGGAAGCCGATCAGATCGTACGAGAACAGCGAACGCATCAACCATTCGTGCTGCGGAATGGCCGCGATGATGATCTGCGGCGGCAGCGGAATGTGCAGGAAGAAGCCGATGCGCTGCTTGCAGCCCATGGCGCGCAGCTCGGCGGCCAGCGGCATCAGGTGGTAGTCGTGGATCCAGATGATGTCGTCGTCCTTCAGCAGCGGCATCAGCTTGCGCGCGAACAGCTGGTTCACGCGCCGGTAGCCGCCGATGAAGCCGGCATCGAAATGCGCCAGGTCCAGGCGGTTGTGGAACACCGGCCAGAGCACGTCGTTGCTGTAGCCCAGGTAGTAGCTGTCGTGGTCGTCGCGGCTCAGGTCGAGCGTGGCCAGCGTCACCTTGCCGGCCTGCTGCTTGTGCAGCTCGCCTTCGCCCGTGGGCCCGCCCTCGACGATCTGCCCGCTCCAGCCGAACCACAGGCCGCCGCTTTGCTGCAGGCTCTCGCCCAGGGCCACGGCCAGGCCGCCGGCGGCGGGCTTGCGCGGGTCGGCCACGCGGTTCGAAACAACGACGAGACGACTCATATGCACGAATCCCAGGGAGCGGACAGGCGCACGGCCGCGTTGATGATGCCGACCATCGAATAGGTCTGCGGAAAGTTGCCCCACATCTCGCCCGTGACCGGGTGCGTGTCTTCCGACAGCAGCCCCAGCGGGTTGCGCGCGGCGAGCATGGTTTCAAAAATCTGCCGCGCCTCGGCCTTGCGGCCGATCTTGGCCAGCGCGTCGATGCGCCAGAAGGTGCAGATGTTGAAGGCGGTCTCGGGCTTGCCGAAGTCGTCGGCGGCTTCGTAGCGGCGCATGTAGGGGCCGTCGCACAGTGACTTTTCCATGGCGTCGACGGTGGAGATGAAGCGCGGGTCGCGCGCATCGATCAGGCCCACCTCGACCATCAGCAGGATGCTCGCGTCGAGCTCGTGCCCGCCGAAGCTTTCGGCAAAGGCCTGGCGCTCTTCGCACCACGACTTGGCAAGAATCTCTTCCTTCATGCGTGCGGCATGGCCATGCCAGTAGGCGGCGCGCTCGGGAAGTTCGAGCCGTCGCGCGATCTTGGCGAGGCGGTCGCAGGCGGCCCAGCTCATGAGCGCCGAGCTGGTGTGCACGCGTGCGCGCGTGCGCAGCTCCCACATGCCGGCGTCGGGCGTGCCGTACACGCGCACGGCCTGCTCGCCCACGGCTTCGAGGTGCGGAAACTCCGCCACGCCCGCGCGGCTCAGCAGCCGGTGGTCATGAAAAGCCTGCGCCGCGCCGAGCACGATGTTGCCGTACACGTCGTGCTGGAAGTGCTCCTGCGCCTGGTTGCCCACGCGCACCGGGCCCATGCCGCGGTAGCCGGGCAGGCCCTCGACGAAGGACTCGGGCAACTCGCGCTCCAGCCCGATGCCGTACAGCGGCTGGATGTGCTCGCCGTGCGAGCCGATCACCACGTTGCCGAGCCAGCGCAGGTAGTCTTCCATCGTGCCCACCTCGCTCAGCGAGTTGAGCGCGCGCACCACGAAGAAGGCGTCGCGCAGCCAGCAGTAGCGGTAGTCCCAGTTGCGCTGGCTGCCCGGCGCCTCGGGGATGCTGGTGGTCATGGCGGCCACGATGGCGCCGGTGTCCTCGTACAGAGAGAGCTTGAGCGTGATGGCCGCGCGGATCACCGCGTCCTGGTACTCGAAGGGAATGGCCAGGCGCTTGCTCCAGGTGCGCCAGTAGGCGATGGTTTCCTGCTCGAACTTGCGCGCGGTGTCGGCGATGCCTTCGAGCAGCGTCTCGTCCACGCCGAACATGAAGTTGTACTCGCGCGAGATCACGAAAGGCTGGCGCGACAGGATGTGCGAAATCGACGCGTCGGTGTTCAGCCGCAAGGTCACGTCGGGCCCGACATAGCGGATGTGGTTGCTGCCGCGCGTGACCTCGGTCGGCGCCGAGGCACCCCACTGGAAGCGCGGGTCGAGCGACACGCGGATGCGCGGCGCGCCGGCAATCGGGCGCACGCGGCGCACCATCATGAGCGGGCGGAAGTAGCGCGAGCGGCTGTGAAAGCGCGGCGCGAAGTCGGTGATCTCGATGCCCTGCCCCGCGCTGTCGAACAGCTGCGTGCGCAGCACGGCGGTGTTGGGCTCGTACCACTGCTTGCTGGAGGCGAAGTCCTCGATCTCGATGGCCCAGGCGCCGGCCTCCTCGCCGGGGTGCAGCAGCGCGTTGAAGACCGGGTCGCCGTCGAAGCGCGGCAGGCAGCACCAGACGGCGCGGGCGCGCGCATCGATGAGCGCGCTGTAGGCGCAGTTGCCGATCACGCCGACATTGAGCGAGGGCTCGGCCGGCGGCGCGAAGCCGCGCGGCGGGGCCGCAGCCACTTTCGCGGCGTCGACGGGCGCCTGGTCGTCGGGGCCTGCCGCGCCGGCCAGGGCGTCGCCCGCGCGGTCCTCCGGAGCCTTCGGCAGTTGTTGTTCGCTCATGCGGGCTTCCTCGGTGATGGTGTCTGGGGGGCAGGCGCGGCCAGCAGGTCGCGCGCCTGCACCAGCCATTCGTAGACCGCGCGCGGCGATTCGAGCCGGTGCAGCGCCAGGCTCGGCCCGGTGCCGACCTTGATCGCGACGCCGCCGCGCGGCTGCACGACGGCGAAGCCGCTCTCGTCGGTGGTGTCGTCGCCCGCAAAGACCGGCGTGCGGCCCGCGAACGGCGCTTCGGTCATGAAGGCTTCGATGGCGAGGCCCTTGTTGACGCCCGAAGGCTTGACCTCGAACACGAACTTGCCATGCATGAGCTCGAGCTGCGGACGGCCTTCGATGGCGCGTGCCATCGCGTCGCGGCACACGGCCTCCAGCTGCGGCGCGAGCCGGTAGTGCAGCGCGATGGCGCCGTGCTTGCGCTCCACCAGCAGGCCTTCGTGGATGCGCGCGAGCTCGTTCGCCACCTCCAGGATGGGCACGAGGTCGGGCGGGCGCTGCTCCTGCATGCCGCCTTTGGCATCGCGGCGCTGCACGCCGTGCTCGCCGGCCGCTGGCAGCCGCAGCGGCGCGAGAAAGCGGTCGATGGCATCGATCTGGCGCCCCGACACCACGGCGAGCGCGCCACCGAGCAGGTCGCGCAGGTCGCTCAGCAGGGGCACGAGGGCGGGCGGCACCTCGATGGCTTCAGGCGTGGCGGCGAGGCCGACCAGCGTGCCGTCGAAGTCGAGAAAAAGGGCGGCGTCCCGGCCCGGCGGAGGTGGCAACTGGGCGTTGCTGCTGGAGGACTTTGGCATTGGGAAAAACCATAGCACGGCTCGCACGCGGCGCGTGTCGGCCAAAGTCCCGGCGTGCGCCGATGGCGGCGATTCAGTCGGCCGTGGCCGGCAACGAGGCCTTCACCGCCGCGATGCGCGCACGGTGGATCGCCTCGCCGATGCGCGGCCCCGTGGCACCGGCCTGCTGCGCCTCGCGCGCCACCACGTCGGTGGCCACGGCCTGGGCCGCCGCGAGCACCGCGAGCAGGCGCGGGCGCTGCGGGTAGGCCGTGTCCTCGAAGCCGAGCCGGCCGCGCGCGTCGCATTCGCAGGCCAGCAGCGCCTCGGCGAAGCGCGCCGGCTTGCGGAAGGCGTCGCAGCGCTCCAGCAGGCGCACCAGCGGCGTCGCGTCGAGCGCGCCGCTGCGGTGGATGTTGCCGTGCTCGCGCGCCACCACCTCGGCCAGCTCGCGCAGCTCCACCGGCACGCGCCAGCGTTCGCACACGGCCTGCAGCAGGTCGACGCTGCGCAGCTCGTGGTTGATGTGGCGCGGCAGCATGTCGGCGGGCGTGGTGCCCTTGCCGAGGTCGTGCATCAGGCAGGCGAAGCGCACGGGCAGCGTGGCGCCCAGCCGCGCGCTGGTGTCGAGCACCATCATCAGGTGCACGCCGGTGTCGATCTCGGGGTGGTGCTGCGCCGGCTGCGGCACGCCCCAGAGCCGGTCGACCTCGGGCAGCAGCACGGCGAGCGCGCCGCAGTCACGCAGCACCTCGAACATGCGCGAGGGGCGCGTTTCCATCAGGCCGCGCGCGAGCTCCTGCCACACGCGCTCGGGCACCAGCGCATCGACCTCGCCGGCCGCGACCATCTCGCGCATGAGCGCCATGGTTTCGGGCGCGACGGTGAAGTCGTCGAAGCGCGCGGCAAAGCGCGCCACGCGCAGGATGCGCACCGGGTCTTCACGGAAGGCGTCGGTCACGTGGCGCAGCACCTTGTCGCGCAGGTCGCGCTGGCCGTGGAAGGGGTCGGCCAGGGTTTCGGCGCGTGCCTCGAAGCTGCCGTCGGCGCCCACGTGCTCGGCGGGCAGCGCGATGGCGTTGACGGTCAGGTCGCGCCGGGCCAGGTCCTGCTCCAGCGTGACGTCGGGCGCCGCATGCACCACGAAGCCGCGGTAGCCCGGCGCGCTCTTGCGCTCGGTGCGGGCCAGCGCGTACTCCTCGCGCGTGCGCGGATGCAGGAACACGGGGAAGTCGCGCCCCACGGGCAGGTAGCCGCGCGCCACCATGGCCTCGGGCGTGGCGCCCACCACCAGCCAGTCGTGGTCGGAAACGGGGCGGCCCAGCAGCCGGTCGCGCAGTGCACCGCCGACGAGAAAAATGTTCATGAGTGCAGTGTAGGGATACTCTCCCTGCACAAAAAGAACGGTCGTTCGATAATCGCCGAGCGATGCGAACGACCGTTCGTAAATTCGCGTCGCGCGAAGCACCGGTCGCTGGCCGGTGCCCCCGTGCGCGGGGCTGTTTTCAACACCCAAGGAGCATTCACAGCTATGAAGAAACTCACAACAACAGCATCGTTGGCATTGGCGGCACTCGGGGTCCTGGCATCGGGCAGCGCCCTGGCGCAGAACGCGGGCGACTGGGTCGTCGGCACCGGCTGGTTCCACCTGTCGCCGCAGGATTCGAGCAAGCCGCTGACCGTGACCTCGCCCGTGCACAGCGTGCTGGCCGGCTCGGGCGCCAGCGTCACCAACTCGGACACGCTGGGCCTGAACGTCGCGTACTTCATCGACCCCCACTGGGCCGTCGAGGGCGTGCTCGGCGTGCCGCCCAAGTTCAAGCTCAACGGCAGCGGCACGCTGGCGCGCGTGGGCGAACTCGGCCAGGCCCGCCAGTGGAGCCCGACCGTGCTGGCCAAGTACTACTTCAACGAAGGCAACGACGCCTTCCGTCCGTTCGTGGGCCTGGGCGCCACCTACGTCTGGTACAGCGACGTGAAGCTCACGTCGAACCTGCAGGGCGCGCTGGCCAGCCAGTTCCACGTGCGTCCGTCTTCGGTGAACACCACCGCCAAGCTCGACAGCTCGTTCGCGCCCGTGCTCAACGCCGGCGTGGCCTACCAGTTCGACAAGCACTGGGGCGTGTCGTTCTCGGTGTCCTACATCCCGCTGAAGACCAAGGCCAAGCTCACCACGACCAGCATCACCGGCCTGCCGGTGGCGCGCAGCGAGGCGAGCCTGAAGCTGAACCCGATCGTCACCTACCTGGCGGCGACGTACCGGTTCTGACGAAGTCCGACGGGCCTCAGTCGCGTGAAGTGCGATAGGGCTCGTCGAAAGCCACAAAGGTCTTCTCGGCCAGGGCGCCCGCGATCCACGCGGCGACGCCCGGCAGGGCCGCCACGCGCGCGATGTACGCGTCGATGGCCGGCGGCACCGGCAGGCCGTAACCTCGGATGCGCATGCCCACCGGCGCGAAGAAGGCGTCGGCGATGGTGAAGGCGCCGAACAGCATCGGGCCGCCGTGCGTCTCGAGCAGCTCGGTCCACATCTGCACGATACGGTCGAGGTCTTCCTGCACGCCGGGCTGTTCGGCCAAAAGCCGCGCGCCCACCTCGGGCAGCGAGGCCTCGATGTTCATCGGGCAGTTGCCGCGCAGGTTGGTGAAGCCCGAGTGCATTTCGGCGCAGATGCTGCGCGCACGGGCCCGCTCGGCCACGCCCTGGGGCCACAGCTGCTTCTCGGGGAAGCGCTCGGCCAGGTACTCGGCGATGGCCAGCGTGTCCCAGACGGCCAAGTCGCCGTCGACCAGCACCGGCACCTTGGCCACGGGGTTGATGGCGCCGATCACGTGCTTGAACTGCGAGGTGGTGTCGAACGAATCGAAGCGCACCATCACCTCCTCGAAGGGAATGCCGGCCTGGGTCATGAGCACCCAGGGGCGCATGGACCACGACGAGTAATTCTTGTTGCCGATGTAGAGCTTGGACATCTATCTGGGTCTCCGGGTCAGTGCGGGAATGCGGGGCAAAGCCGTCGATGCTAGCCGGGCGGCGGGCTGCGATTGATGACGAAGGCGGCGCGAATTGATGCAGGCCGCTTCAGCGGTCGCCGTCCTGGCGGGATTCGGGCGGGACGATCACGCGTGGGCCGGAGGCGTTCGTGTCCGGCGAGGGCTTCACGACGCGTTCGATCAGGCCCACGAGGCGCGGCACCAGCGACAGCACCGCGAGCGCCAGCAGCGCGCTGAACACGGCCGTGACCTCGCGGCCCAGCCCGCAGGCCATGCCGATGGCGGCCGTCATCCACAGCCCGGCGGCGGTGGTGAGGCCCTGCACGTGGGATTCGTCCTTGCCCTGCTTGAGGATGGTGCCGGCGCACAGGAAGCCGACGCCGGCCACCAGCCCCTGGATCACGCGGCTCATGTCGGCCGGCACGATGCCGGTCTGCTGCGGGATCAGCACGAACAGCGCCGAGCCGATGGCCACCAGCATGTGGGTGCGCACGCCGGCCGCCTTGCCCTGCTGCTCGCGCTCGAAACCGAGCAGGAAACCCAGCACGGCCGCCAAGAGCAGCCGCACCGAGATGCGCGTGAGCTGCGCGACATCGCCCACGTCCGAGAATTCGGACGCGACGGTGTCGAGCACCTTGTCGCGCCAGCTCATGTCAGGGCAGGTCCTTGTTGGGTTCCGGCTCGTTGGCGTTGCGCGGGCCCACGCGGCCCAGGCGCTCCTTCAGCGACTGCGGCTTGCCGCTGATGATGGCGGCGTAGTTGGTGGTGTTGGCCAGCACCTTCTTCACGTAGTCGCGCGTCTCGTTGAAGGGCACGTTCTCGGCCCAGATGGCCGCGTCGATCACCGGGCCGTTGCGCCAGTTGCGCGGGCGGCCCGGGCCGGCGTTGTAGGCCGCGGCGGCCAGCGCCATCGAACCGTCGAAGTCGTCGAGCGCGAGCTTCAGGTAGTTGGTGCCGATGGTGATGTTGGTTTCGCGGTCGTTGATCTGGCCGGGCGTGAAGTCGGTCAGGCCGATCTTGCGGGCGGTCCAGCGCGCCGTGGCGGGCATGACCTGCATCAGGCCCGAGGCGCCGACGCCAGAGCGTGCGTCCATGATGAAGCGGCTTTCCTGGCGGATCAGGCCGTAGACGTAGGCCGGGTCCAGGCCGATGTCCTGGCTCTTGCGCAGCACCGTGTCGTGGAAGGGCATGGGAAAGCGCTGCTCGACGTCGATCACGCCCTTGGTGCGCTCGCTGGTGTTGATGCAGCGGTCCCACACCTCGCGCTGGCAGGCCAGGTCGGCGGCGGCCAGCAGGGCGCGGTCGTCCATGCCGCCCTTGTCGTGCAGGTTGGTGGCGTAGTTCCACTCGCGCGTGCCTTCGGAGCGCAGGCCCATGCCGATGGCCTGCAGGCCGCGCTGCAGGCCCGGGTTGGTGCGCGCGGCGTTCTTTTCTTCGGGCGTAAGCGGCGCGGGCCGCGTGGCCGCCACGACGCGCTGGCCCAGCTCTTCGAGCGCCAGCATTTCATAGAAGCCGCGCGTACCGGCGATGCTGGTGTACAGCTCGCGGGCCTGGGCGCGGCGCTCGTCGCCGCCGGCGCTGCTCAGTGCGCGGGCCTTCCAGTAGACCCAGGTCGGGTCTTGCTGGGCGGCGTCGCTCATGGCGTTGATGGCGGGCGCGACGTCTTTCCACTGGCTGGCGCGCAGGGCGGCGCGCACGCGCCAGCCGAGCATGTCGTCGGACAGGTCGCTGTTCTTCGTGACGTTGCCGAAATAGCTCACGGCCATCGGCGAGAGCTTGTTCGCGGCCGCGCGGCCGATGGTGCCCCAGACCCAGTTGCGCTCCTCGGCGGAGAGCATCGGGCCCCACTTGCCGTCGAGCTGCGCGGCGCCCTGGTCGGGATCGGCCACCGCGATCTTGATGAGCGCGAGCACCACCAGTTCCTTGCGCGACTTGGCGGCGACGAAGGCGCGGCCGGTGAGGAACTTGGCGGCGCTGGCGTTGACCTCTTCGAACAGCGGCAGCGCGTCGGGCGCGGCGATGGTGACCGCGCCACGCGCGGCCGCGGGCCGGTTGGCCTCGATGGCCAGGCGCGCCTTCTTCCAGGCGTCGTTGGTGGTCATCAGGCGGGCCGCCACCATGCGGTCGGCGGCGGTGAGGCAGCCGTCGTCGCTGTCCTTCTGCGCGAACCAGTTGCGGCGCACCTCGTCGGCCTGCGCCTGCGTGGCCGTGCCAGTGCGCAGCGTGTCGACCAGCACCGCGTAGCAGCGCACCTGGGCGTCGTCGCCCATGCGGAAGCCGGCGATGTTGGAGGCGAAGCCGTCCCAGTCGCGGCGCTGGCCGAGCAGCAGCAGCCAGTCGTTGCGCAGGCGGTCTTCCTGGTAGGTGTTGGGGTAGCGCGCGTAGAAGTCCTGCACCTCGTTGGGCGCGGCCTCCTGCAGGCGGGCCTTGAGCTCCCAGTAGGCGGCCCAGGGTTCGAGTGCATGGCCGCGGGCCTGCGGCAGCAAGGCCGTGAGGCGGGCCTTGTCGCCGCGCTGGAAGGCCTGCTTCATCTGGACCAGCACGTCGTCGTTGGTGTTGTTCTGCGCGGCGGCGGGCTGTTGCGACAGCAGCGCGGCGAGTGCGAGAACGGCGGAAAAAACCAGGGCGGGCGCGCCGCGACGCTGACGAGCGCGCGCGGATGCCAAAATGCTTGGGAACTGCATCGGGGGATTATGGACAAGTCAAAGGATGCCGACACCTCGGCCACGGCGAGTTTTCTGAAGGGTCAACTGCGAAAGGCACTCATCGAGCAACGCCTGGCGCTGCCCGACCGCCTCGCGCGGGCCGACCTGCTGCAGCGGGTGATGCGGATCTGGCTGGTCGGCCGGCCCGACACCGTGATCGGCGCCTACTGGCCGATCAAGGGCGAGTTCGACCCGCTGCCCGCACTGCATCGCTGGAAGGAAGACGGCGAACTCATGGAAGAAACGCAGCGCCGCCGCATCGGACTGCCGGTGATCGACAAAGTTCACAAGACGCTCACCTTCCATGCCTGGTACCCGGGCTGCCAGATGGAAGAAGACGCCTACGGCATTCCCAAGCCCAAGGACACCGAGCTGATCGTGCCGACCCTGCTGTTCGTGCCCTGCGTGGGCTACAGCGCCGGCGGCTACCGGCTGGGCTACGGCGGTGGTTTCTACGACCGCACGCTGGCGGCGCTCGAGCCCCGGCCGTTCACGGTGGGGCTGGGCTTCACGAACGGCTTCCTGGAAGACTTCGAGCCCGAGGCGCACGACCTGCCGCTCGATGCCATCCTGAACGACAACGGCGTGGTCTGGCCAGTCACTTGACTCTCCCCCAGGCTGCGCGCACTTCGTGTCGCTTCGCCAACCCCCTCACCGGGGGCAACACCAGCGGCCCGGCAAAGCCGGTTCCGCGGTGTTCCTGGAAGGGACAAATCCTTTCCATCAATCGAGGTTGTCGACGGTGTCGGGGTCGGGCACCTCGCCGATGGTCTGGCGCGTGGTCACGGCCTGCGCCTCCAGCCAGTCGGAAAAGGCCTTGATCTCGGGCCGCAGCGCATTGCGCGGCCCCGAGATGAGCCAGTAGGCCATCGGCGAATCCAGGCGGTGCTGTGGCAGCACCTCGATCAGGTCGCCGTTGGCCAGGCTTTCGGCAATGAGCGAACTGCGCGCCAGCACCAGGCCCTGGCCCGTGAGCGCGGCCTGCACCATCTGGTACGCATAGTTGAAATAGAGCCAGCGCTTGGGCTGCGCGCGCTCCAGCCCGTTCACTTCGAACCAGCGCCGCCACGTGAGCCATTCCAGGTGCGTGCGGTGCGCGTCGCCCGCCTCGATGAGCGTGAAGCGGGCGATGTCGGCCGGCGTCTTGATCGGTGGGTTGCTCTTGATGAGCCACGGGCTCGCCACCGGCGTCAGCGTTTCGCCGAACAGCCGCACGGCGCCGGGCGGCATGCCTTCGGGCGGGCCGTAGCGCAGCGCGATGTCCACGTCGGCCACGTCGAGGTCGACCGCGATGTCGCTGGCGTCGATGCGGATGTCGATCTCGGGGTTGTCGCGCTGGAAGGCCTCCAGCCGCGGAATCAGCCACATCGACGCGAACGAGGCAAACGTGGTGAGCGCCACGCTCTTGCGCCCCGCGCTCTGGCGGATCTGCCGCACCGCCATGTCGATGCGCGGCAGCGCCTGCTGCACCGACAGCAGCAGCTGCGCCCCGGCGCTGGTCAGCTCCACGGCCCGCGTGTGGCGCAGGAACAGCGACACGCCCACTTCCTCTTCGAGCGACTGGATCTGCCGGCTCACGGCCGACTGGGTGAGCGCCATTTCCTCGGCCGCGGCGCGGAAATTGAGGTGCCGCGCGACCGCCTCGAAGGCCCGCAGGTGCCCCGCCGAAATGGGCCGGGAGCGCAGGTGGGTTTGCGAATGTTGCATGGGTATGACTTTGGTGTGCGTTCCCGGCGGCCGGGCGATTGATGCGAAACGCGCATCAGTAGGCTACCTCGTTTTCATTGGACCTCCAAGGCCGCAAAAACGATCATTCATTCCCGAACTGCGCCAACCTCTCTGTCTGTCAAAGGCGCTTCGGATCAGCCAAGGAGTCCTCATCATGTCCACCGCCGTCTGCACCAACGAATCGCTCGCTTCCCTGTCCCGTTCCACCCGCACCGCGGCCATTCCGCCGGCCGTGCGTCGTGGCGCCTGGCAGATTGCGCCCGGCGAGGCGATGAGCCTGAAGGCGCGGTCGGCGAGCGTGCTGCGCGTCAAGCAGGGCCGCGTGTGGGTCACGCCCGACGCCACCGCCCATGGCCCCAGCGAAGACATCGTGCTGGCCCCGGGCGAGTCGCTCACCGTGGCCGCCGGCCAGCGCATCGTCATGGAAGCCTGGGATGGCTACGGTGCCACCTACGTGTGGGACCCGGTCTGACCGACCGCCTGCACTCCCGGCTCTTCTGAACAAAGGCGGCTTCGGCCGCCTTTTTCTTTGCCCGTCGTTTTCAGTCGGTCAGTCGGTCAGTCGGTCAGGTGCTGATGTCGAAGCTGGCGCGCAGCGCCAGGAAGTGCGCCAGCGCCGCCTCGCCGCGCAGGGCCCGCAGGCCGGAGACCGGGTCCGGGCCCTCGCATTCGGCCAGGCCCATCGCAAACCCGCTGTAGCGCCGGGCGGCCAGCGGGCCGTCGTGGACCACCACGAGCGCCACGTGGCGCGGATCGCGCTGCAGCCGCGCCATCAGAGCCTGCACCGCCTCGCGCGGCCCCTCGAAATGCTGGCAGAAGCACTGGCCGTCGAACACCAGCAGGCCGGAGATGCCGTCCTCGGCGTTGCGCGCGCGGGCCTGGGTGACGATCGCGCCCACGGTGGCGGGCGGCAGGTCGGAGGCGAGCAGGCTGCAATAGAGGAATTCGTACAGGGATTCTGCAGAGGCTTGTTCTTGTGTCATGCGGTGCAAAAAGGGGACATCGTTTCGAGTCTAGGGGGCCATCCTGCACCCCGAAATGTCAAAAGACATAGCCCCGCCAGCCTATAGTGCGGCGTGAAGTTCGAGGACTACCCCGTTGCCGCCTCCCCGCCGCAGGGTGCGAACCCCTGCGAACACTGCGCGCTGCGGCGCCTGGAGGCCTTCCTGCCGGTGACGGCGCAGCAGCTGGAGGCGATCCAGTCCTTTCGCACCGGCACCCGGCGCGTCGAGGCGGGCGGCACCATCGTCGACGAGCACCGCGCCAGCCCGCAGCTGTTCACGCTCTATGCGGGCTGGGCCTTCCGCTACAAGACCCTGAGCGACGGCCGGCGGCAGATCCTGGGTTTCCTGCTGCCCGGCGACTTCATCGGCCTGCAGGACGAGTTCGCCGACGGCCAGACCCACGGCGTCGAGGCCGTGACCGATGCCACGCTCTGCGCCTTCGCCCGCGAGCGGCTGTGGGCGCTGTTCCAGACCCAGCCCCGGCTCGGCTACGACGTCACCTGGCTGGCCGCGCGCGAGGAAAAGCTGGTGGACGACCACCTCGTCACCGCCGGGCGCCGCAACGCCGGCGAGCGCGTGGCCATGCTGCTCATGCACCTGTACCGCCGCGCCCAGCGCGTGGGCATGGTGCGCGACGGCTGGGTGGAGTTTCCGTTCAACCAGCAGCACATCGCCGACGCGCTGGGGCTGTCGCTGGTGCACACCAACAAGACGATGCGGCGCTTGCAGCGCCTGGGCCTGTACAAGCTCGACGGCGGCTGGCTGCGCATCCTGGAGCCGCATGCGCTCGAAACGCTGGGCGACTACTTCGAGCGCCCCATGCGGCCGGTGCCGATGATCTGAAGGCGCCGCCTGCCTCAGCGCGCCGCCACCAGCTGCCGCAGGTCGCCCTGGTAGGCCTGCAGCCGCCGCACCGCCTGCTCGCGCTGCGTGGCGCTGGTGGTGTTGTGCAGCGCCGCCAGGTTGCGGCAGCCTTCCTGCAGCAGCGCCTGCTGCTGGTCGCGCCAGGGGCCGGGCGGCGGATCGGCGATGCGCTGGATGTAGGCATGCAGCGCGGCGCGGGCCTCGGCCGGCGACACGCGCGGGCCGCCGTTGCTGCCCTGGAAGCCGCGCAGCAGCACCAGCGCCTCCTGCTGGCGCTGGCGCCGCTCCTCGTACGCCAGCTTCGGGCTGAACACCGACTGCGCCACCTGCTGGCGCAGCAGCGCGCGCTGCTCGGTCGTGAGGCGGCCGTAGAAGTCTTCCTGGCGCTCGAGGAACTGGTCGTAGCGTTTTTCCTGCACCTGCGCGGGGCTGCGATCGAGCCAGTCCTTGCGGTAGTCGGTGTTGTTCTTCGCGTACTTGCGTTCGAGCTGCTGCAACTGCGCGTCGCTCAGGCTCAGCGCGAGTTCGGCGCTGGCGGCCTCGGCGCGCTCGGTGACGGCGAGCAGGCGCTCGCGGACGCGGTCGGCCAGCTGGCAGGCTTGGGCCGGCGTCACCTCGGCGCTCGCCAGGCCCTGGGCCTCCTGCAGCAGGCCGATGATGCGCGGCAGCTCGTTCTGGCGGTGCCAGGCCAGCAGCTGGGCGAGCTCGTCGCGCACCTTGGGGGTCTGGGCGCCGTCGAAGTCGAAGTAGCCGTCGAGCCACCAGTAGCTCAGCTCGGGCAGGTTGTTGTAGGCGAGCTTGACCGCGCTGCAAGCCCCCAGGGCAGCGGCCAGCAGCAGCACACCGATAATTCGGGCCAGTCCAGCACAACGAATCCGGGAAGAAAAGCGCATGAATCAGACTCCGCAGCAGAGCAACCAGGGACCGGTCGACGTCGTCATCATGGCGGCCGGCAAGGGCACGCGCATGAAGAGCAAGCTGCCCAAAGTGTTGCATCGTTTGGCCGGCCGCGCCTTGCTGGCCCATGTGACCGACACCGCCGCGCGCATCGGCGCGCGCCATGTCGTGGTCGTGACGGGCCACGGCGCCGAGCAGGTCGAGACCGCGATCAAGGCCACGGCCGTGAACGCCGCCGCCCTCGGTTTCGCGCGCCAGGAGCCCCAGCTGGGCACCGGCCACGCCGTGCAGCAGGCCACGCCGCAGCTGCCGGACGACGGCACCGTGGTGATCCTGTCGGGCGACGTGCCCCTGATCGCCGAGGACACGCTGCGCACCCTCATCGCCGCCAGCGGCGGCGAGCGGCTCGCGCTGCTGACCATCGAGCTCGACGACCCCACGGGCTACGGCCGCATCATCCGCACCACGGCGGGCGGTGAAGTGACGGCCATCGTCGAGCACAAGGACGCCACCGAGGCGCAGCGCGCCGTGCGCGAGATCAACAGCGGCGTGATGGCCGCGCCCGCACGCCTGCTCAAGGGCTGGCTGGCGCGCCTGGACAACAAGAACACCCAGGGCGAGTACTACCTGACCGACATCGTGAAGTTCGCGGCCGACGACCGCGTGCCGGTGGTGGCGCATGTCACGACCGACGCGCTGCAGGTGGCGGGCATCAACAGCCCGGCCCAGCTCGCGGCGCTGGAGCGCGCCTGGCAGCTGCGCCAGGCCAACGCGCTGATGGAACAGGGCGTGCGCCTGGCCGACCCGGCGCGCTTCGACCTGCGCGGCACGCTGAGCTGCGGCGCCGACGTCGACATCGACGTCAACTGCGTGTTCGAAGGCACGGTGTCGCTGGGCGAAGGCGTGCGCATCGGCGCGAACTGCGTCATTGCCAACGTGCGCATCGAGGCGGGCGCGGTGATCCACCCCTTCACCCACATCGACGGCGAGAAGGCCGGCGTGACGGTGGGCGCGGGCGCGCTGGTCGGGCCCTTTGCGCGGCTGCGGCCCGGTGCCCAACTGGGCGCCGAGGTTCACATCGGCAACTTCGTCGAGGTCAAGAACTCCACGCTGGCGGCGGGCGCCAAGGCCAACCACCTGGCCTACCTGGGCGACGCCACGGTGGGCGAGCGCGTGAACTACGGCGCAGGCAGCATCACGGCCAACTACGACGGCGCCAACAAGCACCGCACCGTGATCGAGGCCGACGTGCACGTGGGCAGCAACTGCGTGCTCGTGGCGCCCGTGACCATCGGCGCGGGCGGCACCATCGGCGGCGGCTCGACGGTGAACAAGTCGACCGAGCCCGGCGCGCTGACCGTGGCGCGGGGCAAGCAGGTCAGCTTCGCGAACTGGAAGCGGCCGCAGAAGTTGCCGAAGAACTGACAGCGGCTTCGGGCTCTGGTTCGGGGCAGGCGCCCTGCCCCGGACCTCACCAGCCCGTCAGCAGGCGCACGAAGCGCATCACCGGCCGCGCCGCCACCGGCGCCGTGGCCCGGGCCGTGCGCTGGGGCGCATGCACCCGCAGGTGCACCGCCGTCACCGCCGACACCTCGATCCACCCGCCCTGCGGCACGCAGTGCATGTCGCCCTCGCCGAGCAGCGTCTCGGTCATGAACACCGTCTCGCCCAGCCAGCCCGGCGGCGACACCACGCGGGCACGGCCCTCGGCCAGCTGCAGCCAGGCGCCCGCATCGACGGCGGTGCGCAGCGACTGGCCGGGTTCGAGGACGATGGAATCGGGGGCTTCGGACAGGGTGGTGATCATGGCGGACCTCGGGTGGATGTGGGCTTCATCGTAGGAATTCCACCGCCCGAAAAACAGGCACACCCGATGGCTATTGCGACCGGAACAGCCGGGCCGCCACACCATCTGTTATGGTCTTTTTCCCAGTCAACTGCATCTGTTTTCGGATGCCCGATGCGGGGAACATCGACCCATGGACTCGCTACCGCTCTACCGCCAGCTCGCGGCGCACTACGTGGACGCGATCCACGCCGGTTCGCTCAAGGCCGGCGACAAGCTCCCCTCGCTGCGCAGCCTGATGCGGCTGCACGACATCAGCCTCTCGACCGCGCTGCAGGTGTGCCGCGCCATGGAAAGCGAAGGCTGGGTCGAGGCGCGCGACCGCTCCGGCTACTTCGTGCGCCGCCCGCAGCGGCTGGCCATCGCGGCCATGGAAGAACCCGTGTCCGGCCTGCCGCCCGACCCGGCGCAGTTCGTCAACATGCGCACGCGCATGGCCAACTTCATGGCGCGCGGGCGGCTCAACGACGTGAAGCTCAACTTCGCGATCTCGCGCGCCGCCCCCGAGCTCTACCCGGCCGAGGCGCTGCGCAACGCCATGACGCGCGCGCTGCGCCAGCGCCCCGAGCTGCTGACCACCGCCTCCTCGCAAAAGGGCCACGAGCAGTTCCGCCAGGTCGTGGCCCAGCGCAACCTGCGCGTGGGCATGACCGTGGCACCCGACGACGTGCTGGTCACCAACGGCTGCATCGAGGCGCTGAACCTCGCATTGCGCGCCATCGCCAAGCCCGGCGACACCGTGGCCGTCGAATCGCCCACCTTCTACGGCCTGCTGCAGGTGCTCGAGAGCCTGGGCCTGCGCGGGCTGGAGATTCCCACCAGCCCGCAGACCGGCATCTCGCTGGAAGCGCTCGACCTGGCCATCCACACCTACGACGACATCAAGGCCGTGGTGGTGGTGCCGCACCTGCAGAACCCCATCGGCAGCGTGATGCCCGACGCCCACAAGCAGCGGCTGGTGCAGCTGTGCGAAAGCCACGGCATCGCGCTGGTCGAGGACGACACCTACAGCGACCTGGTGGAGACCGAGGTGCCGCCGCGCGCCATCAAGTCCTGGGACCGCACGGGCAACGTGGTGTATTGCGCCTCGCTGCACAAGGTGCTGGCGCCGGGCCTGCGGCTGGGCTGGATCACGGCCGGGCGCTGGCACGCGCAGGTCGAGATGCTCAAGTACGCGCAGACGCGCAACAACGAGGCGCTGGCGCAGATCGCCGCGGGCGAGATCATTGCCAGCGGCGGCTACGACCGCCACCTGCGCCGGCTGCGCGAATGCCTGCACACGCAGCGCGACCAGACGGCCGACGCCATCGCCCGCTACTTCCCGGCCGGCACGCGGCTGAACCTGCCGCGCGGCGGCTTCCAGCTGTGGGTGGAACTGCCCGAGCGGCTGTCGTCGGTGGCAGTGTTCGAGGCGGCCCTGCGCGAGCACATGCTGGTGGCACCGGGCGCGCAGTTCTCGAACGCCTCGCGCTTCGACCACTACCTGCGCATCAACTGCGGCTGGCCCTTCAGCGAAGCGGTCGACGCGGGGCTGCGGCGGCTCGGGCGGATCGTCGAAGAAGGCTGTGCGGCGCAGAAGCACCCGCCGGCGACGCTGGTGCGATCGCCGCGCGCTGCAACTCAGTCCAGCAGCGCCAGAGCCGCGTAGTCGCCCACCTTGTCGCCGAGTCCGGCGGGCACCAGCAACACGCCGCGCGTGAGCGGCGGCAGCTTGCCGTCGACCTGCGCCTGCAGCCGCGGCAGCACGAAGTCGCGGTGGTGCAAAAACACGCTGCCGCCCAGGCTGATGCGCTGCAGGTCGAGCGTGATGACCAGATTGTAGAGCATGCGGCCGATCACGCGGCACAGCGCGTCGGCCTTCTCGAGCGCGGCGGCGTCACCGGCCGCGGCGGCCGTGAACAGATCGGCCGCGGGCTGGCCGAAGCGGTGCGCGATCGAATTGCCGCCCGCCAGCGCTTCCACGTCGCCCAGGTTGCCGCAGCCGCACAGCGCGCCGCTGTCGTCGTCGACCACGAAGCTGTGGCCCGCATGGCCGGCGTTGCCGTTCTTGCCGCGCAGCGCCTTGCCGTCGACGCACAGGCCCACGCCCACGCCCGTGCTCCAGGTGGCGTAGGCACAGTTGTCGAGCCCCTTCAGCGCGCCCCAGTGGCGCTCGGCCTCGAGCGCGGCCACGGCGTCGTTCTCGACGCGCACGCGCGCGAAGCGGCGCGCCAGCGGCGCCTCGACGATGGCCGTCATCCAGTTGTTGGGCAGCCCGCGCGAGGGGCCGGCGATACCGCCGCAGATGTTGGGCGTGGCCAGCTCGACCATGCCGTCGTGCAGCTCGAAGGGCCCGGTCGACGACACGCCCACGCGGTCGATGCTGGCCGGGTCGATGCCCTGCTCGGCGCACACCTCATCGATGAGCCGCAGGATCTGCACCGCCACGGCGTCGTTGCTGCCGGTCTTGGCGGTGGGCTCGCTGCGGCGGCCGATCAGCGGCGCGTCGCTCGAAGCGGAAAGGCTCACGGCGACCTTGGTGCCGCCGATGTCTACGCAGGCTCTCATTGCGGGGTTCTCTTCTTTCTCTGTCTTGCCCGTGCCGTGCTCAGAGCAGCCGCGCCACCAGCGCCGCGATCATGCTGAGCACCACCGTGCTCGCGATCGGCAGCTGCCAGTCGCGGCCGAAGGCGCGAAACTCGAAATCGCCGGGCAGCCGTCCGAAGCCGAAGCGGCGCAGCCAGGCGGTCAGGCCGCTCATGAGCACCAGCGCCAGGACGACGACGATCAGCCAGCGGAACATGCAGACAGTCTAGGCGGCCAGTACAGCCAGGGCTTGTCGGTGAAGTTCGGGTGTGGCTGCAGCGATCACGCGCTGGTCGGGATTCAGCCCCAGCGACCGGCCCTCCCAGTCGGTGACGACGCCGCCCGCGGCCTCGATCAGGCCCGCCGGGCCCAGGAAGTCGTAGGGCTGCAACCCCGTCTCGACCACGAGGTCGATGGTGCCGCCAGCGAGTTGGGCGTAGCCGTAGCAGTCGCCGCCGAAACGGCGCATCGCGCACTGGCGGCTCAGGCGGTCGAAGGCGCTCCAGTCGGCCGGCGAGAAGATGTCGGGCGAGGTGGTCACGATGCGGGCCTTGGCGATCTCGGTGCAGCCGCTCACGCGCACGGGCTGGCCGTCGCGCGTGGCGCCCTTGCCGGCCTCGCCCACCCAACGTTCTTTCAGCACCGGCATGTCGACCATGCCCAGCACCACGCGACCGCCCTGCAGCACGCCGATGAGCGTGCCCCACAGCGGCGAGCCGGTGATGAAGCTGCGCGTGCCGTCGATCGGGTCGAGCACCCAGATGCGGTCGGCGTCGAGCCGCTCGGGGCCGTGCTCTTCGCCGAAGATGCCGTCGGCGGGCACGCGCGCGCCGAGGATCTCGCGCATGGCTGTCTCGGCGGCGCGGTCGGCCAGCGTGACCGGGCTTTCGTCGGCCTTGGTGATGATGTCCAGCGGCGTGCGGAAGTAGCGCATCGACTGGGCGGCGGCCGCATCGGCCAGCGCACCGGCGATCGCGGAAAGGTCGGGGGCGGAAGAGCTCATGGGAAGGAGAACGCGTGCCAAAAGCTGCGATTAGACCCGAGCCCGCAGCCCTTGCGCCATCGCCGGGGCATTCGTCCGCCCGGCCCCTTCGCCTGTTGGCTAGCGCTGCTGGCCCCAGCGCCGCACCGTGAGCCGCTCCAGCGTGCGAAAGCCCAGGCTTTCCACCAGCAGGCCGATCAGCACCACCAGCGCGAGGCCGGCGAACACGCGGTCGGTGTACAGCTCGTTGCGGTTCTGGAAGATGTACCAGCCCAGCCCGCCCTTGCCCGACGAGGCGCCGAACACCAGCTCGGCCGCGATCAGCGTGCGCCATGCAAAGGCCCAGCCGATCTTCAGCCCCGACAGGATCGACGGCAGCGCGGCCGGCACCAGGATCTGCAGCACGTAGCGCAGCCCCTTCAGCCCGTAGTTGCGCCCCGCCATGCGCAGCGTCTCGGGCACGCCCTGGAAGCCCGCATAGGTGTTGAGCGCCAGCGGCCACAGCACCGAGTGGATCAGCACGAACACCAGGCTACCCCGGCCCAGCCCGAACCACAGCAGCGCCAGCGGCAGCAGCGCGATCGCGGGCAACGGGTTGAACATCGAGGTCAGCGTGTCCAGCAGGTCGCGCCCGATGCGCGTGGACACGGCCAGCGTGGTGAGCCCGAAGGCCAGCAGCACGCCCGCCAGGTAGCCCTGCAGCAGCACGGCCAGCGAGATGCGCACCTTCTCGACCAGCTCGCCGCTCGCCAGCCCCTCGGCCAATGCGCGGGCGGTGGCGGTGAAGGTGGGCAGCAGCAGGTCGTTGTCCTGCCAGCGTGCTGCCAGCTCCCACAGCACGGCGATGACGGCGAGGATCAGCCCCTTGCGCAGCCAGGTGTGCGAGGCCAGGCGCGTGGCCAGCGGCAGCGCGCGTTCGACCGGCAGTTCTGTGAAGGGCTCGAGCGTGCGTTCGTATTCGGGGCGGATGGGTGGCGTCAGGGTGCTCATGGTGTGCCCTGTTCTTCCTCGAACAGCATGTCGTGAATGCGCCGCGCCGTCGCCTGAAAGTCCGCACCGCCCAGGCTCTCGAGCGAGTAACCGTGGCTGTTGAGTTCGGCGCGCATGCGCCCCGGATGCGGCGACAGCAGCGCCACGCGGTTGCCGACCACCAGCGCCTCCTCGATCGAGTGCGTGACGAACAACAGCGTGAAGCGCACCTCGTCCCACAGCTCCAGCAGCTCCTGCTGCATGCGGCGGCGCGTGAGCGCGTCGAGCGCGGCAAAGGGCTCGTCCATCAGCAGCACGCGCGGCTGCATCGCCAGCGCCCGCGCGATCGCCACGCGCTGCTTCATGCCGCCCGAGAGCTGGTGCGGGTGCACGTCGGCGAATTTCGAGAGGCCCACCTTGTCCAGGTAATGCAGCGCGCGCTCGGCCGCTTCCTTGCGCCCCAACGTGCGCGAGGCGAGCAGCGGGAACATCACGTTCTGCTTCACCGTCTTCCACGGCGGCAGCTGGTCGAACTCCTGGAACACGACGATGCGGTCGGGCCCCGGCTGCGTCACGCGCCGGCCGTCGAGCCGGATCTCGCCCTCGACCGGCGGAATGAACCCGGCCACGGCCTTGAGCAGCGTGGACTTGCCGCAGCCCGAGGGCCCGAGCAGCACGAAGCGGTCGGCGGCATGCACGTCGAAGCTCACGCGGTGCGTGGCGCGCACCACGCGCTCGGGCGTGCGGTACTCGAGGCTGACGCCGTCGACCTGCAGCAGCGCATCGTGCACGTACGGCGGTGCCGCGTCGCCCGTGGCCACCACGCCGCGCCGCCGGGCCGGCCGCTGCGGCGCCGCCGTGCCGCCAAGGAAGGCCGCGGCGGGCGGCCCCGCCAGGCGCTCGAGCGGGGACAGCATCGCGTCAGTTCCCCGAGGCCGTGTGCGCGTCGTCGAAGAAATAGTCCTTCACCGACGCCGGCTTGTTCTTGATCGCGCCCACGCGGTGCATGAACTCCGCGAACACGTAGGTGTTCTGCGGCGCGGTCTTGAACTGCACCTCGGGGTTCTTGATGATCTTCAGCAGCAGCTCGCGGTCGAGCTTGGCGTTGCTCACCTTCAGGTAGATGTCGGCCGCCTTCTCGGGGTTGGCCGTGACGAACTTCGCCGCCTCGTCGAGCGCATCGACGAAGGCCTTGTAGGTCTTGGGGTTCTCGTTGCGGAATTTCTCGGTGGCGTACAGCACCGTGGCCGACGACGGCCCGCCCAGCACCTGGTACGAGTTCAGCACGATGCGCGCGTTCGGATTGCCCGCGAGCTCCTGCTCCTGGAACGGCGGATTGCCGAAGTGCCCCGTGATCTCCGTGCCGCCCTTGATGATCGCCGCCGCCGCGTCGGGGTGCGGCAGCGCCACGCTGATCTTGTCGAGCTTGTTGAACTCCTTGTCGCCCCACAGCTTGGCCGACGCGATCTGCAGCACCCGCGACTGCACCGACACGCCCACAGCGGGCAGCGCGATGCGGTCCTTGTCCGTGAAGTCGGCGATCGACTTCACGTTCGGGTTGTTGCTCACCAGGTAGTACGGAAAGTTGCCCAACGAGGCCACGCCCTTCACGTTCTGCTTGCCCTTGGTGCGGTCCCACAGCGTGAGCAGCGGCCCCACGCCCGCACCCGCGATCTCGATGTTCCCCGACAGCAGCGCGTCATTCACCGCCGAGCCGCCCGAGAGCTTGACCCACTCCACCTTCGCATCGACCCCTGCGGCCTTCGCGTGCTTCTCGATCAGCTTCTGCTCCTGCGCCACGTTGAGCAGCAGGTAGACGATGCCGAACTGCTCGGCGATGCGGATCTGCCCTTCGGCGTGCGCGGCCAGGCTGCCGGCGAGAAGGCCGAGGCCGGTGACGAGTGCGGCGGCGCGGCGGGTGAAGCGGTTCATTGGAAAGTCCGGAAGAGAAGGAGAAGAAGAAATCAGAACGGCGTGTCGCCCACGATGGTGGTGCGGTTGAGCCGGCGGCGCAGGTGGTCGGGCGTGCCTGCCGCGAGGTGCATCAGCGAGCGGTTGTCCCAGAACACCAGGTCGTGCGGCGCCCACGCGTGGCGGTACACGAACTCGGGCTTCACGCTGTGCGCGAACAGCTCGACCAGCAGCGCATCGCTCTCGCCTGGTGGCAGGCCGACGATGCGCGTCGTGAAGTGCTCGCTGACGAACAGCGCCTTGCGCCCCGTCTCCGGGTGCGTGCGCACCACGGGTTGCACGGCGGGTGCGACCTGATCGATCTGCGCCTGTGAAAGCTTCGGCCGCCACGGATTCTTCGCACGCAGCTCCTCGTATTTCGCGAGGTAGCTGTGCTCCGCCTTCAGCGGCAGGATGCGTTGCTGCAGCTCGGGACTCAACGCTTCCCACGCCAGATGCTGGTCGGCAAACAGCGTGTCGCCGCCTTCGCTCGGCAGCTCTTGCGCGTGCAGCAGCGAACCCAAGCTGGGATGGGGCTTGTACGAAATGTCGGAGTGCCAGTACACGCCCGCATCGCCGAGACCGATCGGTTCGCCGTTCTCCTTGATGTTCGAGACGATCAGGATCTCGGGGTGGTTCTTCAGCTGGAACTGGTGCAGCACGTGAATCTCGAGCGGCCCGAAGCGGCGGCTGAAGTCGATGTGTTGTGCGGGCGTGATGCGCTGGTCGCGAAAGACCAGCACGTGGTGGTCCAGGTGCGCGCGGTGGATGCGTTGGAAGTCGGCGGCGTTGATCGGCTCAGCAATGTCGAGCCCGACGATCTCCGCACCGACAGGCGCATCGAAAGGCCGCACCTCGAAGTGCTGCGCAGGGGCCTCGGCAGTGGAGGTTGCACGGGAAAGAACGGCAGTCATGCCGCGAATGTAGGAGCGCGCCCTCCATTCCCCAACGAAGTCTTTGTTGCTTGCTTATGACCAAGTCTTTCCGTTGAAAGCACAAGCTCCAAGCGCTCAAAGCGCGCAGCGCCTTTGGCGCCATGGTGGCCGAGCGCAGCGACGGCCCGCCCGGTATCCAAGCCCCTCTGGCTGCGCCGAGGAGCGCAGCGTTTCGCGGATCAGGGCTCGCCCTTGTTTGAGCGAAGCGAGTTTGGGCGAGACCCCGCGAAACGCGAGCACCGCAGGTTGCCCGCAGCGAAGCGGAGGGACGCAGACAGTGGGGTCGCCTTTTCTTTGCTTACTTTCTTTTGGCGAAGCAAAAGAAAGTGAGTCGCCCGCCGGGGCGAGTCCCGGCCCCGGAAAGCAACCCCTCAGCCCAAAGCCAACAACCCCTCGAACTTCAAAGCTAGGAAATCCACAAACCCCCGAACCCGAGCCGGCACAAACCTCCCACTAGGCAACAGCGCATGCAACGGATAAGGCTCCGTCTCCCAGTCAGGCAGCAGCCGCACAAGACGACCTTCCCGAATGTCATTACGCACATCCAGCGCAGACTTCAGCGAAATCCCATACCCCGCCACAGTCCACTCCCGCGCCAGCGAAGCATCATCCACACTGCGATCCCCATTCACCCGCACCTCCGTCCACTGCCCCAACTGCGCAAACCGCCACACCCGGTGCCGTCGCCCACTCCGGTTGAACGTCAGGCAGTTGTGCTGCAGCAGATCCTGCGGAACCCGAGGCAAGGGATGCCGACGCAGATAGTCCGGTGAAGCCGTCAGCACCGGGTTCGTCAGCGCAAACGCCCGCGCCACCAGCCGCGAATCGGCCAGCGCCCCGTAGCGCAGCGCCACATCCACCTCGTCCCGCATCACGTCCAGCGGCCGATCCCCAACAGACAGCGACAACTGCACCCCCGGGTGCAACGCCAGGAACTCGTCGAACCAGGGCAGCAAGGTGCTGCGCGTGAGGTCCGACGGCGAGGCCACCCGCAAGGTACCGACAAGTTCGCCGCGATCCGCAGTGACCAGCGACTCCCCTTCGTCCAGCAGTTCAAAAGCACGCACCGCATAGTCGAGCAGCGTCTGCCCCTGCGGCGTCAGCCGCATCGCCCGCGTCGACCGCTCGAACAGCCGCGCCCCCAACTGCGCCTCCAGCCGCTTCAACGTCGCACTGGCCGCCGCCGGCGTGATCCCTAGCGCGTGCCCCGCCGCCGTGAGCGTGCCGCCACGCGCCGTCTGCACGAGCACCTGCAGGTCCGATATATTTTCAATCTTCATTTGAAAGTGCTGGTGATTCAGACCACCTTATCAAACAGACGTTGTCATCCTACAGTCCAGCCATCGTTCCAGAAAGAAGGTCTCTTCCCATGAAAGCCGTCGGCTACCACCAGCCCCTCCCCATCGACAACCCCGAATCACTGCAGGACATCGAGCTCCCCGCCCCGGTGCCCGGCGCGCGCGACCTGCTGGTGCGCGTGAAGGCCGTGTCGGTCAACCCGGTCGACACCAAGGTCCGCAAGAACGCCGCCCCCGAAGCCGGCCAGGCCAAGGTGCTGGGCTGGGACGCGGTCGGCATCGTCGAAGCCATCGGCAGCGGCGTGCAAAACTTCAAGGTCGGCGACCGCGTCTACTACGCCGGCTCCATCATTCGCCCCGGCGCCAATTCGGAGCTGCACGCGGTCGACGAGCGCATCGCCGCCCTCGCCCCAAAGAGCCTCGACGACGCGCAAGCCGCCGCCTTGCCGCTGACCACCATCACCGCCTACGAACTGCTGTTCGACCGCCTCCAGGTGCCCAAGGGCGGCGGCGAAGGCCAGACGCTGCTGATCACCGGCGGTGCGGGCGGCGTGGGCTCCATCCTCATCCAGCTCGCGCGCCAGCTCACGAAGCTGCGCGTGGTCGCCACCGCCTCGCGCGCCGAAACGCGCGCCTGGTGCCTGGCGCTGGGCGCGCACGTCGTCATCGACCACTCGAAGCCGCTCGCCGCCGAACTGAAGGCCGCCGGCATCGATGAAGTCGACATGGTCGCCAGCCTCACGCAGACCGACCAGCACTACGCGCAGCTCATCGAAAGCCTCAAGCCCCAGGGCCAGCTCGCGGTGATCGACGACATGAAGGTGCTCGACGCGATGCCGCTGAAGACCAAGTGCATCTCGCTGCACTGGGAAATGATGTTCACGCGCTCGCGCTTCACCACGCCCGACATCGCCGAGCAGGGCAAGCTGCTGGCCGAGGTGGCCGCGCTGGTCGACGCGGGCCGCATCCGCACCACGGCGAATGCGAGCTTCGGCACCATCAACGCCGCGAACCTGCGCAAGGCGCATGCGCTCATCGAGAGCGGCAAGGCGCAGGGCAAGGTGGTGCTGGCCGGGTTCTGATCTGCGCACAATCGGTCGCATGACCGAAGAAAGCACACACCCGCCCCTCATCGAATTCGACACCCCGCGCCTGCGGGTGCGCCAATGGCGCGAGAGCGATCTCGCGCCATTTTTCGCGCTGGCCTGCGACCCGCAGGTGATGGAGTTCCTGCTCCCCTTGCCCACGCGCGCCGAGAGCGACGCAGCGGCGAACCGTGCCCGGGCGCTCATCGCGCAGAAGGGCTGGGGCTTCTGGGCCGTCGAGCGCAAGGACACAGGCGAGTTCATCGGCTTCACCGGCCTGAACGTGCCGATGGCCTCGCTGCCTTTCTCGCCCTGCGTGGAGATCGGCTGGCGCCTGTCGCGCGCCAGCTGGGGCCAGGGCTTCGCGACGGAGGCGGCGCGCGGCGCGCTGCAGGTCGGCTTCGAACGGCTCGGGCTCGACGAGATCGTGGCGTTCACCGCCAACGGCAACCTGCGCTCGGCCGCCGTGATGGCACGCATCGGCATGCACGAGGACGTGGCCGGCGCCTTCGAGCATCCGGCGGTGCCCGAAGGCGATGCGCTGCGCGGCCACCGGCTGTTTCGCATCGACCGCGCGGCATGGCAGGCCGCGCAGCGCGCCTCAGAATGAATGCAGCAGCAGGGCGGCGCCCGACACGATCGCGAAGACCTGCACGAAGATGCGCAGCACGCGGCCGTTGATGCGCCGATGCACCACGCGGCTGAGCACCGCGCCCACGACCAGCGCAGGCAACAACAGGGCCGCCGCGTAGAGCTGTGAGCCGTCGATGCGCCCCGCCGCCATCAGCGTGGCCAGCGACACCAGCTCGCCGACCAGGAAGCACAGCGCAATGGTCGAACGCATGGTGGGCGCCGGCTGGTGCTGGTAGACCAGTGCCAGCGGCGGCCCGCCGATGCCGGTCGCGGTTTCGGTGACGCCGGTGACGAGCCCCGCCGCCACGAAGGCGGTGCGGCCCGGCGAGAAGGCCGGCATCATCAACGTGACCAGGGCCGCCGCGATGGTCGAGGCACCGACGAACAGCGACAGGTGGCTCGCGCTCAGCGCCGCCAGCACCCACAGGCCGCCGACGGTGCCGAGCAGCCGCCCGCCGGTGATCCAGCTGGCGCCGGTGCGGTCGATGGCGCCGCGCTCGCGCCACATCACGTAGAAGTTCAGCGGCAGCATCAGCACCAGCACGCACACGGGCAGCAGGTCGGGACGCACGATGCCGATCACCGGCGCGGCGATGAGCGCAAAACCGACGCCGGTCGCGCCCTGCACGAAGGCGGCGAACAGCACGGCGAGCGAGACGAGGACAAGGTGCTGCGCGCTCACTGCGAGTGCCGCTCCGAGGCCAGGCGGCGGTGCGCGGCGGCCGGCGGATGCAGGCGCACGATGGGCGCGCGGTCCATGGCCGCGTGGGCGACGCGCGCCAGTTGGCGCTGCAGCGCGCGCGCATCCCAGTCGGGCGGCCAGCCCTCCCACAGGCGCAGGCGTCCGTCGACGAACACGGCCACGATCTGGTCGCGGTTGCCCAGGCGCACGAGGTCCCACGTGAGATCGACCGAGGTGCACATCTCGGGCGTGTCGACATCGACGATGAGGAAGTCGGCCGCCTTGCCCACGGCGATCTCGCCCGTGAGATGGCCCAGGCCCACGGCGCGCGCGCCTTCGTGCGTGGCGTGGTCGAACCAGGTCCAACCGCCACCGCTCGATGCGTCGCCGATGGCCATGCCGAAGGTCAGCTTCTGCGCGGCCTCGGCCGCGTCCATCAGGCGGAAGGCGTCGCTGCGCGTGGCGTCGGTGCCCAGGCCGAAGCGGATGCCCAGCGCGGCCATCAGGTTCGCGGGCGCCACGGCGTTGCCCTTCCACTGGCTGGCGACGGGGTTGTAGCTCACGGCGGTGTCGGTGTCGCGCAGCACCATGAGTTCCGACGGCGTGACCAGCGTGCCGTGCGCGATGAGCACCTGCGGGCCGAGCGCGCCCAGGTGCGCCAGCAGCTCCAGCGGCCGCCTGCCGCGCTGCACGACCGAGCGCTCGACCGAGGCGAGGTGTTCGTTGACGTGCGTCTGGAACACGGTGCGCGCCTCGGCGCACAGGGCCGACACGGCGACCAGCATCTCGTCGGACGCCGCTTCGGGCACCGAGATGGCGAGCGAGGGATGCACCAGGTCCGCACCCGACCACTGCTGCAGGAACTGCGCGGCATGCGCCTGGATCGCCTGCCGGTCGGCGGCGCTGCTGTCGTTGCCACCGTCGTTGCAGATCAGGCCCAGCACGCAGCGCAGCCCGGCCTCCTTCACAGCCGCGGCCACGGCGCCGATGTCGCCCGGCGCGCGCGTGCCCGCGTCGCACACGGTGGTGAAGCCGCCGCGCAGCGATTCGAGCGCCGCGAGCTTGGAGGCCATGTAGACGAACTCGTCGTCCAGGCTCGACTCGAGCGGCACCCACACGCGCCGGAAGATCTCGGACGGCTCGCCATAGGCCAGCGACTTGCCGAAGGACTGCGTGAGGTGGTGGTGCGCGTCGATCATGCCGGGCATCAGCAGTTTGCCGGGCAGGTGCAGCGGTGTGAGCTGCGGGTGGCGGGCGATGAGCGCGTCGGCGGGGCCGACTTCGCAAAAGCGCCCGCCTTCGATGCGCACGGCATGGCCGGTGGCGGGGCCGTCGCGCAGCATCAGGTGGTCGGGAACGAGCAGCAGCTCGTCGGCCGCGAAGTGCGCGGCATCGAGTTCAGGAGACATGGTCAAAGGAGAGAGCGGGAAAAGAAATGAGGAGGCGCTCATTGCGGCGCCGGTGCGATGGCCGGGCTGTCGGCCGGCACGCGGTTGAACACCAGGTTGAGCACCACCGCCGTGAGCGAGCCCATGGCCAGGCCGTTGCCCAGCACCAGCTGCAGCGTGTCGGGAAAGCGGCTGTACAGGCCCGGCACGACGATGGGCAGCAGGCCCATGGTCAGCGCGCCGGCGAGCACGAACATGTTGCCGCGCTCGTGCAGGTCGACCTTGCGCAGCATGTCGATGCCCATGGTGCCGATGATCGCGAACACCACCATCGCGGTGCCGCCGACCACGGCCGACGGGATGGCGCTGGCCAACCGGCCCAGCGGCGCCGACAGCGCGATGAGGATCAGGATCACGCCGGCCGCGGCCGTCACGTAGCGCGAGCGCACATTGGTGGCGCGCACGATGCCGATGTTCTCGCCGCTGGTGATGATCATCGAGGTGCCGAAGAGGCCCCCCGCCAGCGACACCAGCGCGTCGCCGCGGATGGTGCGCGGCACCACGTCGCGCGCATCGATCCTGCGGCCCACCACCTCGGCCACCGCCACCGTCTGCCCCGTGGCCTCGACCATCGAGATGATGCTGAAGATGAGCAGCGGCACGGCCGCCACCAGGTCGAAGCGCGGCATGCCGAAGGGCAGCAGCGTCGGCGCGCTCCAGAAGGGCCCGGCCGCCACGCTGCTGAAGTCCATCAGCCCGCAGGCCGCGGCCAGCACCGTGCCGGCCAGCAGGCCCAGCAGCACCGCGAGCTGGCCGAGCGTGCCCTTGAACACGCGCGCGAACAGCACCGTGAAGCCGATGGTCGCCAGCGCCAGCCCGATGTTCACCGGGTCGGCAAAGGTGGACGTGCCGGCCTTGCCCGCGATGATGCCGCCGTACACCTTCACGAGGTTGATCGACACCAGCAGCAGCAAGGTGCCGATGACGATCTTCGGAAAGTAGCGCAGGCAGCGCGCGAACACCGGCAGCACCAGGAAGTAGAAGAGCGCCGTGAGGATCACCGCGCCCGAGGCCGTCTGCAGGTCGCGCTGCTGGGCGATGGTCACGAACATCACGATGGGCGCGCCGCCCGGCACCATCACGAAGGGCAGGCGCGCGCCGAACTTCCACGGCCCGAACGACTGCAGCAGGGTGCCCACGCCGCACAGCAGGAAGGTGGCGCTGATCAGGTTGACCGTGAGCGCGGACTCCAGCCCCAGCGCCTTGGCCACGAGGAACACCGAGGTGATCGGCACGGCCGCCATCACCAGCACGTGCTGCAGGCCGAACAGCAGCAGTTGCGACAGGGGCAGCACCGCATCGACCGGGGCGATGGCGGAAGGCGCGCCGACAGGCGCGACCGGGGGCACAGCAGAGGCATCGGGCACACGGGACATCATGGAATCCTTGAACCGGGACCGCGCCCAAATCGATTTGGGCGCACTGGCAAAAAAAACCGCCGAAGCGGGTGAAGTACATTCCGTGGCATGGCGCCCCAAAACGATTTGGGAATTGAATCACCGCTTTTCGAAAAGGTCAACGGGATGAGCACTGATCCATCGCCGCGGGCAAACATCAAGGACGTGGCGCGCGAAGCGGGCGTGTCGCCGACCACCGTCTCGCACGCGCTCAACGCCCGGGGCCAGGTCGACGCCGAAACGCGCGCGCGCGTCGAGCAGGCGGCGCTGAAGCTGGGCTACCGGCCCAACCGCAATGCGCAGCGGCTGCGCACGGGCGAGGCGCACATGATCGTGCTGCTGTCGTCGATGCCGTTCGCGGTGGCCGGCGGCCCGTCGCGGCTCGGCTTCCTGATGGAGGTGGCGGCCGTGGCGGCGGCGGCGGCGCTCGACCGCCGCCTGGCGCTGGTGCTGGCGCCGCCCATGGAAACCGGGCGCGTGCCCATGGAGCTGCTCGACGTGGACGGCGCGCTGGTCATCGAGCCTTCGGCGGGCGACCCCAACCTGGCGTACCTGCTGCGGCGCGGCCTGCCGGTGGTGGCCATCGGCAAGCCGGCCGAGGAAGCGGCCGACGGGCCGGCGATGCCGCCCTATGTCGACATCCATTCGGGCCAGACGACGCGCCTGCTGCTCGAGCACCTGCACGACCAGGGCGCGCGCAAGGTCGCGATGATCCTCGGCTCGGCCGCGCGCAACTCCTATGTGGAAGGCCAGGCGGCCTACCAGGCCTTTGCTGCCGCACGCGGGCAGGCACCGCTGCTGTCGCTGGTCGACGAGGCCGAGGGCGAGAACGGCGGGCGGCAGGCCGCGCTGGCGCTGCTGGAAGCACACCCCGACATCGACGCCTTCTGCGTGCCGGTCGACGCGTTCGCCTCCGGCACGGTGACGGCCGTGCGCGAATCGGGCCGGCGCATTCCCGAGGACGTGATGGTCGCCACGCGCTACGACGGCCTGCGTGCGCGCACCTGCGTGCCGCCGCTCACGGCCGTCGACCTGCACCTGGACGAGGTGGCGCAGCAGGCGATTGCGCTGCTGTTCGACCACCTGCGCGGCGACACCAGCCGGCGCCGCGTCGACGGGCCGGCGGCCCAGCTGGTGCCGCGCCTGTCGTCGGCGCGCCGGGGCTGATCGCGCCTCAGTTGGGCTTGCTGCGCGACACACGCCACACCGCGTTGCCCACGTCGTCCGCCACCAGCAGCGCGCCGCCCTTGTCCAGCGCCACGCCCACCGGCCGGCCGTGCGCCTTTTCGTCGGCGCTCAGGAAGCCCGTGAGGACGTCGACCGGCGGCCCGCTCGGCTTGCCGCCGATGAAGGGTACGAACACCACCTTGTAGCCCGACTTGGGCTTGCGGTTCCACGAGCCGTGCTCGCCGATGAAAGCGCCGTTCGCGAACTCGGGCGGCATGCCGCGTGCGTGCGAGAACACCAGGCCCAGCGGCGCGACGTGCGCGCCCAGCGCGTAGTCGGGCGCCAGCGCCTTGGCCACGCGCTCGGGCTGTTGCGGCGTGACGCGCGCATCGACCACGCCGCCCCAGTAGCTCCAGGGCCAGCCGTAGAAGGCCCCCTCTTTCACCGAGGTGAGGTAGTCGGGCACGAGGTCGCTGCCGATCTCGTCGCGCTCGTTCACCACGGTCCACAGCACGTTCGTCTCGGGCTCCCAGCCCAGGCCGTTGGGGTTGCGCAGGCCGCTGGCGAACAGGCGCTTCTCGCCGCTCTTCGCATCGACCTCCCAGATCGCGGCGCGGCCCTCTTCGGCCGCCATGCCGTTCTCGCCGATGTTGCTGTTGGAGCCGACCGTGACGTACAGCTTGCTGCCGTCGGCGCTGGCGATGACGTTCTTGGTCCAGTGGTGGTTGAGGCCGGCGGGCAGCGCCGTCACCACGGTGGGCGTGGCGCTGACCGAGGTCTGGCCCTCGGTGTAGGGCACCTTCACGAGCGCGTCGGCGTTGGCGATGAAGAGCTCGTTGCCGACCAGCGCCATGCCGTAGGGCGAGCTGAGGTTCGCCAGGAACACCTGCTTCACCTCGGCCAGGCCGTCGCCGTCGGCGTCGCGCAGCAAGGTGATGCGGTTGGCGCTGGGCACGCCGGCGCCCGCGCGGCCCATGACCTTGCCCATGACCCAATTGCGCACCTTGGCGACCGGGCCGCTGGCGCCGCTGCCCTCGGGCTTGGGCGGCTTGTTGCTCTCGGCCACCAGCACATCGCCGTTGGGCAGGGTGTAGACCCAGCGCGGGTGGTCCAGCCCGCGCGCCAGCGCCGTCACGCGCAGGCCCTCGGCGGGCGTGGGCCCGGCGGTGTCGGTCCAGCCGACGGCGGGCGCCACGTTGACGGTGGGGATCAGCGTCTTGTTCGGGTCGGCCAGCTGCGGCCGGGGGCCGGTCGTGAGCTCGGGCGCGAGCTTGGCGGTCTCGCCGCAGCCGGCGACGAGCAGCACGGCGGCCACGGCCGCTGCAGAAAGAGCGAGGCGGACGGGAAGGTGCGGCGATGCGTTCATGCGGATTCCTTGCGCGGCAGGCGGCCGCAGACCGCCGGATCATGCGCAATCGCACGGCGCAGGCGTGTCGGCCGTGGGCGCTTTCCGGCGTGCGCGCACCTCCTTCGCGCATCGTCGCTACCATCGCCGCATGACCGACGACCTGTTCCGCGCCGACGCCTACCTGCGCACCTGTGAAGCCCGCATCCTGCGCATCGACGACACCGGCATCGTGCTGGACCGCACCGTGTTCTATCCGCTGGGCGGCGGGCAGGCTGGCGACGCCGGCGCGCTGGTGCTCGCCGACGGCCGCGAAATCGCCATCGCCGACACCCGCAAGGCCAAGGACGCCGAGGGCCAGCCGACCGCCGAATTCGTCCACGTGCCCGCGCCCGACCAGGCCGATCTGCTGGCCGCGCTGGCGACCGGCGACACCGTCACCGCCCGCCTCGACTGGGAGCGTCGCCACCGGCTGATGCGCTTTCACACCGCCAGCCACCTGCTGTGCCACCTCGTGCCGGTGCCGGTGAACGGCTGCTCGATCACGCCCGAGTACGCGCGCATCGACTTCCACATCACCGACCCGCTCGACAAGGAAACGCTCACCGCCGGCCTCGCCAAGCTGGTCGAGGCCGCCCACCCGCTGACCGTGGGCGCCATCAGCGACGCCGAACTCGACGCCAACCCCGCGCTGGTCAAGAGCATGAGCGTGCAGCCGCCGCGCGGCACGGGCACGGTGCGCACCATCCGCATCGGCGGCACGGGCGAAGACGGCGGCACGCCGTCGATCGACTTCCAGCCCTGCGGCGGCACGCACGTGGCCAACACGGCGGAAATCGGCGCCATGGTCGTCACGAAGATCGAAAAGAAGAGCGCGACCACCCGGCGCGTGGTCCTGGGCTGGCCCGCGGCCACCGCCGTCTGAGCCCCCGGACAGACCCGGCCCCCAGGAACTTCGCCCCGCCCTCTGGCTCCGACTGACCGGCATGACCTTTTCGCGCATCTCTTTCGCTACTTTTCTGATAGCTACCGCCGCAGCCTGCATGCCGGCTGCGGCCCAGCTGGCTCCGAAGACCGGGGCCGTGGTCACCACCCCCCACGTGCGCGCCGAACTGGTCGCCCACGCGCCCCAGGGTGTGGCGCCCGGCGCGCCGGTCTGGGTCGGGCTGCAGATCACCCACCAGCCCGAGTGGCACACCTACTGGAAGAACGCCGGCGATTCCGGCCTTCCGACCGAATTGAAGTGGACGCTGCCCGCCGGCGTCTCGACCGGCGAGATCGCCTGGCCGGTGCCCAAGAAGATCCCGGTCGGCACGCTCGCCAACTACGGCTACGAGAACACCGTGCTGCTGCCGGTGCCGCTCGAGGTCTCGACGCTCTACAAGCCCGACGTGGCGCTCACCGGCGGCTCGCCGGCCATGGACATCAAGCTGCAGGCCTCCTGGCTGGTCTGCCGCAAGGAATGCATTCCTGAAGAGGGCGAGTTCACGCTCTCGCTGCCCACGCGCGGCTCGACCGCGCTGAACAAGGCGGCCTTCGACACCGCGCAGGCCGCGCAGCCGCAGCCGCTGGGCACGCCCGGCGCGATCGCCGTCGAGGGCCAGCAGCTGAAGGTGCGCCTCGAAGGCCTGCCCGCCGCCGTGCGCGGCAAGACGCTCGAGTTCTTCCCCGAAACGCCCGAGGTGATCCGCACCGCGGCCGTGTCCGGCAAGGACTGGACACAGACTTGGGACGGCGCGACCTGGACCGCCACCGTGCCGCTGGCCGATCAGCGCAGCGAAAGCCCCACCGCCATGCCGGTCGTGGTGGCACTGGCCGAGGCCGACCGCCAGGCCGGCCAGCCCGTGGCATGGCGCGCCGAAGCGCCGGTGTCGGGCACCTGGCCCGCCGCCACCGCCGCACCGCGCGCCGCCGAGGTGTCGCCCGCGCTGCAGGCGGCGCTGGCCGCCAACGCGGCCCAGGCGGCGGCCCCTGCTGCCGCTGCGCAGGCCCAGCCCGCCGGCACCTTCATCGTCGCCCTGCTCGGCGCGCTGCTCGGCGGACTGCTGCTCAACCTCATGCCCTGCGTGTTCCCGATCCTCGCGATCAAGGTGCTGGGCTTCGCGCGCCAGGCGGGCAACGCCAGCGCGCACCGCAAGGCGGGCCTGGCCTACACGGGCGGCGTGATGCTGTCCTTCCTCGCGCTGGGCGGCGCCATGCTCGCGCTGCGCGCGGCCGGTGCGCAGCTCGGCTGGGGCTTCCAGCTGCAGTCGCCCGGCGTGGTGGCGGCGCTGGCGGCGCTCTTCACCCTGCTCGGCCTGAACCTGGCCGGCGTGTTCGAGTTCGGCCGCGCCGCGCCGCAGTCGGTGTGCAGCGCGCAGGCCAAGCATCCGCTGGCCAACGACTTCCTGTCCGGCGTGCTCGCCGTGGTGATCGCCTCGCCCTGCACCGCGCCGTTCATGGGCGCTTCGCTGGGCTTTGCCATCGGCCTGCCGGCGGCCCAGGCGCTGCTGCTGTTCGCCGCGCTGGGCCTGGGCCTGGCGCTGCCCTACCTGGTGGCGGGCTTCGTGCCGGCCGTGGCGCGCCTGCTGCCCAAGCCGGGCCCGTGGATGCACACGCTGCGCCGCCTGCTCGCCTTCCCGATGTTCGCGACCGTGGCCTGGCTGGTCTGGGTGCTGGGCCAGCAAAGCGGCATCGACGGCGCGGGCACGCTGCTCGCGCTGCTGGTGTGCCTGGCCGCCGTGGTCTGGGCGCTCACGCTGACCGGACGCACGCGCATCGTCATCGCCACCGTGATGATCGCCTTCACCGCCGTGCTGGCCGGCACCATCGGCCGCAACATCGTGCAGGTGCCCGAGCCGACTGCGAAGCTGGCCTCGGCAGCGCCGAACGACGGCGAGCGCTGGCAGCCGTGGTCGGCCCAGCGCGTGAACGACATGGCGGCCGCGGGCCGGCCCGTGTTCATCGACTTCACCGCCGCCTGGTGCGTGACCTGCCAGTACAACAAGAAGAGCACGCTGGCCGACGCTGAGGTGCTCGCCGACTTCGACACGAAGCAGGTCGCCATGCTGCGCGCCGACTGGACCCGCCGCGACCCCGCCATCACCGCCGCGCTCACCGCGCTGGGCCGCAGCGGCGTGCCGGTGTACGTGCTGCAGGCGCCGGGCAAGGCGCCCGTCGTGCTGACCGAAATCCTCAGCAAGGACGAGGTGCGCGCCGCGTTGGCAGCGCTTTGAGCGCCGATGCGGTGAATTGAAACAAGATGACAACGCCGCTGTCATGGGTTGTCACACGCACTTGAAGAAACCGTTCTAAGCTGCAGTTGTTGTTTGGAATTTTGTTTTTTGGAGTTCAAGCTGGCCATGACGCTTTCGCCCACTGTCGACTCACGCTCCCTTCGCGCCGCGCGCCAGGCACGCGCCGCCCTCAGCCGCGCTTCCCGCCGCGCCGTCGTGGCCGCCGCCGTCGCGCTGGGCGCCACCTTCCTCATGGGCACCAACGCCTTCGCCGCGCCCGCCGTGGGCCAGCAGGCGCCCGACTTCGTGGCCGTCGACACCACCGGCGCCAAGCACAAGCTGTCCGACTTCGCGGGCAAGTTCGTGGTGCTCGAATGGACCAACCCCGGCTGCCCCTTCGTGCGCAAGCACTACGGCAGCGGCAACATGCCGGCCACCCAGAAGGCGGCCACCGACAAGGGCGTGGTCTGGCTCGCGATCAACTCCACCGAACGCGCCGCCAGCGACTACCTGAAGGCCGACGCGCTCGACGCCTGGATGAAGTCGCAGAAGGCCGCGCCCACCGCCGTGCTGATGGACGAAGACGGCGTGATCGGCCAGGTCTACGGCGCGCGCACCACGCCCCACATCTTCATCATCGACCCCAAGGGCACGCTGGTGTATGCCGGCGGCATCGACAGCATCGCCTCGGCCCGCGTCGACGACATCAAGACCGCCACCAACTACGTGAACCAGGCGCTGGGCGAAGTGACCGGCGGAAAACCGGTGTCGATGGCGAGCACGCGGCCGTACGGGTGTTCGATCAAGTACAAGAGTTGAGCGTGCGGGCGCTGTGCCCGCAGGGAATCACGCTCAAGGCAGGGCGCAGCATTCCTTTCTTGCGTCTTCGATGAGGCGCTGTTTCCCGGCCTGGAACAGGCTCATCCTTCTTCACGACGAATGACAAATCCCACGCATGGCGAAAGGTGTGCGTGGAGTTTGACGATTGTTATCAGTGTGATCGCGAGGCGACTCGCAAACTGCGCGACCTGTTTTCCTCCCAAGGAAGTCGTCGATGCCGCGCACGCTGTCTGTCTCTTCTGCTGCGATCCCTGTTGTTCTTGGTCAGGCTGCACTGGCGCCCGTGCGGCTGTCGGGACATGAAGGGGTCAACAGCCTCTTTGCCTACGAGCTCTTTCTCAAGACCCCGGATGCGCTGGCTCTGTCCGGTGTCTCTTCTGGCGCCGACTTCGACCTGGATGCCTTCATCGGCCAGGAGATCAGCTGCGAGATCGAACTCGATGGCTCTTCCCCCCGCCAGATCAACGCCCTGATCACCGACGCAGCCCTGTGGGGCGAGGAAGGGCGCCACGC
>NZ_JBWKYW010000023.1:0-100105 GCF_059423965.1 Variovorax sp. GW458-11-26-14-LB1 | reverse complement strand
GGGCAGGGGCGGTGCGCGCCCTGCGGGATTCCGCCAGCGCCAGGTGAATCTCGACGCGGGCCATCACCTCGGCCGGGTCGAAGGGCTTCACGATGTAGTCGACCGCGCCGGCCCGCAGGCCTGTCAGGCGCTCTTCCAGGCTGGCCGACGAGGTCACGAAGATCACCGGAATGTCCGCCGTGGCCGGGTCGGCCTTCAGCAGGCGACAGGCGGCAAACCCGTCGGTGCCGCCCAGGCGCACGTCCAGCAGCACCAGGTCCATCTGCAGCGTCGTCGCCCGCCGGTAGCCCTCCATCGCGTCGAAGGCGAGCGTGATGCGGTAGCCGGTGCCCCGCAGCGTTTCCAGCAAGAGCTTGAGTTCGTCAACGTTGTCGTCGACAACCAGCAGATGAGCTCTCCGGGGCTCCGGAGGTGACCAATAGGACATGGAAAGAGGGGGCGCCGGCACCGCGTTGAACGCCCTGTGGCCGAAACAATGTAACCAAGAAATTAATTTGGTAATCATTGTCACAAGAAATGCAAATTCATCCAATGACCGGTCTTCATTCCTGATCGATCCGCCCGCCATTGCCGCCCGAGGCCTTAAAAAAGGTGCCGCGGCGAGGGGGTCTGTCAGAGGGAAAACGGGGGGCTGGACAGGGCCCGTTCGGTATTGCAGGAAATAGCCGGGCCGATTCCGTCCATCAAAAGAATTGGACGCTCCGGCAAAAGCCCGTAAGCCAAAAGACCGCCAGCGCGTGCTTTCCCAACTTGCGAATTGCTGATTTTCTTTCGCCAATCGTGTGAAGTATTCGACATTCACACACGTTTGTGAACAGTTGTACGCCACGGCAAACGCCACGGCCTCTCCGGCAAAAGTCCGGACACCCCCCCGAACCAAGAATCCCGCCCCATGCAAGCGCAAGCCTGCGTGACCCGCACACCGGGTCGCGCCGGCGAGTCCTCGAGAGCCACCCACGGCCTTCGAGATTTCCCAACGTGCGACCCGGGCTGTTCGCTGAAAGCGAGGGCTCGCCCGAGGTCCGGAGTCAAGGAGAAAGACCAATCATGGAAGCTGTTTACAAGTCTGGTGGCGCGTCATCCCGCAAAGCGACGGCGGAAGCCCCTCTGGTTCTGGATCGCCCGTCGATCGTCACGCTGAAGATCGCGCCCGAGAGCGTGCTCAAGTTCGAGCGCCGCGGCGACGACCTCGTGCTCGTGCTGCGCGACGGCCAGGAAGTCGCCGTGCGCGGCTTCTTCGCCGAGTACCCCGACGCCGGCCGCAACGACCTCGTGCTCGAAGACGGCGCCGGCGTGCAGTGGTGGGGCCAGTACACCGCGCCCTGGAAAGACTTCCACTTCACCGAGATCGAATGGAACGACGCCGGCGGCGCCTTGCTGCCCGACGGCGTGCCGGGCTGGCTGCTGGGCGCGCTCGGCGTGCTGGGCGTCGGTGCCGCCGCGAGCGGTGGTGGCGGCGGCGGTGGTGGCCCGGCCTTCATCCCGCCGTTGCTTCCCGCGCAGAACCGTGGCCCCGAAGGCAAGGCCGACCCTGTCGTCACCGATCAGGACAAGCCCGTTAGCGGGCAAGTGCACGCGACCGACCCGGACCGCGACGCGCTGAACTACACCGTCGCCAAGGGCCCCGAGCACGGCACCGTCACCGTCGATCCGACCACGGGCCAGTTCGTCTACACGCCCAAGCCCGGCTATGAAGGGCCCGACAGCTTCGAGGTGACCGTCAGCGACGGCAAGGGCGGCACCACCACCGTCACGGTGCCCGTGACCGTCTCGCCCGTGAACGACGCGCCCACCGCGCCCGACTACACCGAGACCACGACCGAAGACACGCCCGTGAGCGGCCGCGTGACCGGCAGCGACATCGACAGCGGCGACACGCTGACCTACACGAAGGGCAGCGACCCGGCGCATGGCACGGTCACGGTCAACCCGGACGGCACGTACACGTACACGCCGAACCCGGACTTCCATGGGACGGACAGCTTCACAGTGACGGTGAGCGATGGCCATGGCGGTACGACGACGAGCACGGTGACGGTGACGGTCGATCCGGTGAACGATGCGCCGACGGCGCCGAACTACACCGAGACCACGAACGAAGACACGCCGGTCAGCGGCAAGGTTGTTGGTAGTGACGTGGACGGCGACACGCTCACGTACGTGAAGGGCAGCGACCCTGCACATGGCACCGTCACGGTCAACGCGGACGGCACCTACACCTACACCCCGGGTGCCAACTTCCACGGCACGGACAGCTTCACCGTCACGGTGAGCGATGGCCACGGTGGCACCACCATCAGCACCGTCAACGTGACCATCAACCCGGTCAACGACGCACCGACGGCGCCCAACTACACCGAGACCACGAACGAAGACACGCCTGTCAGCGGCCAGGTCGTCGGCAGCGACGTCGATGGCGACGCGCTGACCTATACCAAGGGCAGCGATCCAGCGCACGGCACCATCACGGTCAATCCCGACGGCACCTACACCTACGTCCCTGGAGCCAATTTCAACGGTACCGACAGCTTCACGGTGACGGTGAGCGACGGCAACGGTGGCACGACGACCAGCACCATCACGGTCACCGTCGACCCGGTGAACGACGCCCCCACGGTGCCTAACTACGCTCAGACCACGGACGAAGACACACCCGTCAGCGGTCAAGTGGTTGGCAGCGACGTCGATGGCGACACGCTGACCTACGTGAAGGGCAGCGACCCCGCGAACGGCACGGTCACGGTCAACGCGGACGGCACCTATACCTACACCCCGAACGCCAACTTCAACGGCACCGACAGCTTCACCGTCACGGTCAGCGACGGCCACGGCGGCACGACGACCAGCACCGTTACCGTGACGATCGACCCGGTCAACGACGCACCCACGGCACCCAACTACACCCAGACCACGAACGAAGACACACCGGTCAACGGCAAGGTGACGGGCACTGACGTCGACGGCGACACGCTGACCTACACCAAGGGCAGCGATCCGGCACACGGCACGGTGACCGTCAACGCCGATGGCACCTACACCTACGTCCCCGGCGCGAACTTCAACGGCGCTGACAGCTTCACGGTCACGGTGAGCGACGGTCACGGTGGCACGACCACCAGCACGGTGAACGTGACCGTCAACCCGGTCAACGACGCACCGACAGCGCCCAACTACACCGAGACCACGAACGAAGACACGCCGGTCAACGGCCAGGTCGTCGGCAGCGACGTCGATGGCGACACGTTGACCTACACGAAGGGCAGCGATCCCACGCACGGCACGGTGACCGTCAACGCCGATGGCACCTACACCTACGTCCCTGGCGCCAATTTCAACGGCACCGACAGCTTCACGGTCACGGTGAGCGATGGCCACGGTGGCACGACCACCAGCACCGTGAACGTGACCATCAACCCGGTCAACGACGCACCGACCGCGCCCAACTACACCGAGACCACGAACGAAGACACGCCTGTCAGCGGCCAGGTCGTCGGCAGCGACGTCGACGGCGATACGTTGACCTACACGAAGGGCAGCGATCCAGCGCACGGCGCCGTCACGGTCAATCCCGACGGCACGTACACCTACGTTCCCGGCGCGAACTTCAACGGTACCGACAGCTTCACCGTCACTGTGAGCGATGGCCATGGCGGCACGACCACCAGCACCGTGACGGTCACGATCGACCCGGTGAGCGACGCGCCGACGGTGCCCAACTACACCCAGACCACGGACGAAGACACGCCCGTCAGCGGGCAGGTCGTTGGCAGCGACGTCGACGGCGACACGCTGACCTACGTGAAGGGCAGCGACCCCGCGAACGGCACGGTCACCGTCAACACCGACGGCACCTACATCTACACCCCGAATGCCAACTTCAACGGCACCGACACGTTCACCGTCACGGTGAGCGACGGTCACGGTGGAACGACCACCAGCACTGTGACGGTCACGATCGACCCGGTGAACGACGCACCGACGGTGCCCAACTACGCCCAAACGACGGACGAAGACACACCCGTCAGCGGCCAGGTCGTCGGCAGTGACGTCGATGGCGACACGCTGACCTACGTGAAGGGCAGCGACCCCGCGAACGGCACGGTCACGGTCAACGCGGACGGCACCTATACCTACACCCCGAACGCCAACTTCAACGGCACCGACACGTTCACCGTCACCGTGAGCGACGGCCATGGCGGCACCACCACCAGCACCGTCACCGTGACGATCGACCCCGTCAACGACGCCCCCGTGTTCGTCGACGGCGGCGGCACGCCGGTCGACACGGCCACTGGCTACGTCTTCGGCTACGACGAAAACCGCCCCGCGGGCACCGTGCTCGGCACGGTCCACGCCACCGACATCGACAGCGCGAACGTCACCTACAGCATCCTCTCGGGCAACGACCAGGGCTACTTCGCCATCGACCCGGTCACCGGCGCGATCAACCTCACGCCGGCAGGCGCTGCGGCCTTCGTCAACGACTTCGAAGCAGGCGCCAACGCGCACGCGCTGGTGATCGGCGCGACCGATGGCACGGCCACGACCACCATCCCCGTCACGCTCAACGAGCAGAACATCAACGACGCACCGACGGTGCCCAACTACACGACGACGACGGACGAAGACACGCCCGTCAGCGGTCAAGTGGTCGGCAGCGACGTCGACGGCGACGCGCTGACGTACGCCAAGGGCAGCGATCCGTCGCACGGCACGGTCACGGTCAATCCCGATGGCACGTACACCTACGTCCCCGGCGCGAACTTCAACGGCACCGACAGCTTCACGGTGACGGTGAGCGACGGTCACGGCGGCACGACCACCAGCACGGTGAACGTGACCATCAACCCCGTCAACGACGCCCCGGTGTTCGTCGACGGCGGCGGCACGCCGGTCGACAGCGCCACCGGCTACGTCTTCGGCTACGACGAGAACCGCACTGCGGGCACCGTGCTCGGCACAGTCCGCGCCACCGACATCGACAGCGCAACCGTCACCTACAGCATCCTCTCGGGCAACGACCAGGGCTACTTCGCCATCGATCCGCTCACGGGCGAGATCAGCCTCACGCCGGCAGGCGCTGCAGCCTTCGTCAACGACTACGAAGCGGGCGCCAACGCGCACTCGCTGGTGGTCGGTGCGAGCGACGGCACCGTCACGACGAACATCCCCGTCACGCTCAACGAGCAGAACGTCAACGAGGCCCCAGAGGCTCCCGACTACACCAAGACCACGGACGAAGACACGCCGGTCAGCGGCCAGGTCATCGGCAGCGACGTCGACGGCGACACGCTGACCTACACCAAGGGCAGCAACCCGTCGCACGGCACGGTGACGGTGAACCCCAACGGCACCTACACCTACGTTCCCAACGCCAACTTCAACGGCACCGACAGCTTCACCGTCACGGTGAACGACGGCCACGGCGGCACGACCACCAGCACGGTGACCGTGACCGTCAACCCGGTGAACGACCCGCCGACGGCTACGGCGACCGACGCCGGCATCGTCTCCGAAGGCAGCCTGCCCGGCGGCATTCCGGCGGCGGGCGAGCCGCCGGTGCAATCGACCGGCAAGATCTCCATCGCGGACCCCGACAGCCTGGCGGGCGACCTGTCGGTGTCGCTCAGCGGCCCGGCCGGCGTCACCTCCGGCGGCCAGCCGGTGTCGTGGACCTGGGACGCGGGCACGCACACGCTCACGGGCAGCGTCACCGTCGGCGGCGTCACCACCCAGGTGATGACCGTGGCGGTGGGCAATGTCACCGCCACGGGCGCGGGGCAGTTCGAGGCGGGCTACACCGTCACGCTGAAGGCGCCGATCGACCACCCGGCGGGCAACGGCGAGGGCTTGTCGAACCTGCACTTCGAGGCCGTGGTGAGCGATGGCCAGCTCAGCGGCGCGCCGGTGGGCTTCAACGTGCCCGTCAAGGACGATGCGCCGGTGCTCGTGAACGGCGAGCAGTCCGTCGACGTGGCGCCGATCAACACGAACCTGATGGTGATCCTGGACCTTTCCGGGAGCATGAACGAGGAAACGCCAACGCGGCTCTCCCGTGCGAAGGCGGCCGTCCAGAACCTGATCGACGGCTACGACCTGTACGGCGAAGTCCGGGTGCAGCTTGTCACCTTCAGCACGACCGGGCAGGCGCAGCAGGCCTGGATGACGGCGGCCGAGGCCAAGGCGTTGGTGCAGACCCTGCAGCACGGGGGTAGCACCAACTACGACGCGGCCCTGGCTACGGCGATGAGCGGTTTCTCGGCCGGAGGCAAGCTGCAGGGGGCCCAGAACGTGTCTTACTTCCTCACGGACGGCGAGCCGACGCGGGGCGATGGCGACACAGGGCAGTTGTCGAACAGCAGCAGCAGCGGTTCAGCCGACTACGGTATCCAGGCGGCGGAAGAAGCGATCTGGAAGACCTTCCTCACCAACAACAAGATCAACTCGTTCGCACTGGGTCTCGGGTCCGACCTCTTGCCCGCGGCGCAGGGCATCATCGACCCCATCGCCTACAACGGCAACACCGGCACGAACACCAACGGCAAGATCGTCACCGACACGAGCCAGCTGAACGACATGCTGCAAGGCACGATCAGCGTGCCGCCCACGGTCAGCAACCTGCTGACCGGCGGCCTCGGTGGCTCGTCGGGCTTCGGCGCCGACGGCGGCCATGTGTCCACGCTGACCATCGACGGCACCACCTACACCTTCGACAGCGTAACGGGCGAGATGGCGAAGAGCGGCCCGGCCACCAGCAGCGACTACAGCTACAACCAGGCGACGCACCAGGTCACCATCGCCACCGACAAGGGCGGCAAGCTGGTGGTGGACTTCGACACGGGCGAGTTCAGCTACCAGGTGGCACCGCGCACCACCTCCTCGCACAACTACGACGAGACCCTCAGCTACCAGGTGGTCGACCGCGACGGCGATGCGAGCAACGTGGCCACGCAGACGCTGCACGTCAACTACACGCCTGCAGCGGGGGCGGCAGCGCTCTTCACCTCGGCAGACTCGCTGGGCCTGGCCGGCGTCGATGAAGTGACGGTGTCGATCGAGCAGCAACAGCAACCGCACGATGCGCCGCATTTCCCCTTCGGCGACGGCCCGGCGTGGGGCGGGCTGCAGCTGTCCGACATGCTGCAGGGCTTCGGCGCCGCGGAGTCGCTGCATGCGCTGCTGCAGGCCGCGTTCCCGCCGGCCTTCGGTGGCACGCAGGCGTCTCCTACGGTGCTGTCGCTGGCGTCGTCCGCCGATTCGCTCGCGGCCTACGCACCGCCCGTGGCGCCTTCGCTCGACGACGAGCTCCACATGGGCCTCGCGCTTCACCACTGACCGACCGGCGTGCCGGCGCCGCTTGCGGCGTCGGCACCTGGTGGTCTGCACGTCTTCACGCATGCTTGCTTCCCGTCATCTTTCGTCTGCTGCCGCGGGCCTTTTCTTCCTGTTCGCCGGATCGGCGGCGCTTGCGCAAGCGAGCACCGCCGCCCCGCTGGGCATGGCCGAGGCCGTGCGCCTGGCCGCCACCTCGCACCCGACCGTGCGCAACGCCGTCGGCCAGGCGCTGCAGGCGGGCGAGGGCATTGCGGCCGCGCGCTCGGGCTACTACCCGCAGGTCAGCGCCGGCCTCAGTGCGCGCACGGGCAACCGCCAGCTCCAGGCCGACGGTCGCCGCCAGGTGCACCAGGCCTCGCTGTCGGTGACCCAGCTGCTGTACGACTTCGGCAAGGTGTCGAGTGCCGTGAGCGAAGCCGAAGCCTCGGCCACCGCCGCGCGCGCCAAGCTGCTCGTGGCGGTCGACGACGTGGTGCGCGACACCGCGCAGGCATGGATCGAAGTGCATCGCCAGCAGGCGCTGGGCGAGATCGCGCAGGCCCAGGTGAAGGGCGTGCAGTCGCTGGCAGGCCTCGTGGGCGAGCGCCAGGCCAAGGGCGCCACCAGCCAGTCCGATGTGGCACAGGCGCAGTCGCGCCTGGAGGCCGCGCGCGCCCAGCAACTCAACACCGTGTCGCAGGCCGAGCGCTGGCGCCTGAACCTCATGCACCTGACCCAGGGCCGCGCGCCGGCCGGCATCGCCGGCGAAGCGCCCGCGCCGCTTGCGAGCGCCTGCGCCGCGCTGCCGCAGACGGCCTTGCCCGCGCCGGCCGTGCAGATGGCACAGGCCGAGCGCGACATGGCGCAGGCCGCGCTGCGCGGTGCCGATGCGCAGCTGCTGCCCACGCTGTCGCTCAACGCCGCCGTCAACCGGGGGCTCGAATCGGGCGCGCGGCCCGCCGGCCAGTCCGCCAACGAAAGCACGTTCACCGTCAACTTCACCGCGCCGCTGTACGAAGGCGGGCGCAGCCAGGCCCGCCAACGCGCCGCCGCGCACGCCGTCGAGGCGGCCGAGGCCGCGCTGGGCTATGCAGAACTCAGCGTGCGCCAGCGCCTCGAAGACGCGCGCGTGCAGTCGCAAGGCCACGCGCTGCGCCTGCCCGTGCTCGCCGCGCGCGTGCACAGCACGCAGCGCACGCGCGACCTGTACCGCGAGCAGTACCTGCAACTGGGCACGCGCTCGTTGCTCGACCTGCTCAATGCCGAGCAGGAGTTCCACGGCGCGCGCTTCGAGCAAGCCGAGAGCGCGCACGAAGTGCAGCGGCTCGCGGTCGAGTGCCTGTACCAGTCGGGCCGCCTGCGCGAGGCCTTCGGGCTGGTCGATGCGGGCGAGCTCGTCGCCGGAGGCCAGCCATGACCGCCACCACCGTGCCCGAACTGTCCGCCGCGCGCGGCCCCGAGCTGCTCGCCGGCTGGGTCGATGCGGTGCTCGCCGTGGCCGCCCACTACCACCTCGACACCTCGCGCGAGCGCATCCGCGGCGCCGCCGCGTGGAGCGACCATGAAGACATCGGCGAGCGCGTGCGCCAGATGGCCCGCCAGGCCGGGCTCACCGTGCGCCAGGTCGCGCCGCGCCTGGACGCCCTGAGCCCCTGGCGCCTGCCCGTGGTGCTGCAGCTGCGCGACGGGCAGGTGGCCGTGGTCACCGCCATCTCGGCGCAGGGCCTGCGCGTGATGCTCGGTGGCGACCAGGGCGCGGAAACCGTCTGCACCGTGGACGAGCTGCAACCCGCCCTCGAAGCCATGGCCGTGCTGCGGCCCGCGCAATCGGCACCCGACTCGCGCGTCGACGCCTACATCCGCCCGGTGGAGCCGCACTGGCTGCGCCAGATCGTGCTGGCCGACTGGCGGCCCTACGCGCACATCCTCGTCGCGTCGCTGGCCTACAACCTCATGGCGCTGGCCGGCACGCTGTTCTCCATGCAGGTGTACGACCGCGTCGTGCCCGCGCAGTCGCTGCCCACGCTGCATGTGCTGTTCGGCGGCGTGCTGCTGTCGATCGCGTTCAGCTGGGTCATGCGCGGCGCGCGCATGCGCATCACCGACGTGGTGGGCAAGCGCGCCGACCTGCGCATTTCGGACCGCGTGTTCGGCCACGCGCTGCGCGTGCGCGGCTCGGCACGTCCGCGCGCCACCGGCACCTTCATCTCGCAGCTGCGCGAGCTGGAGCCCGTGCGCGAAATGCTCACGTCGACCACCGTGGCGGCCGTGGCCGACCTGCCGTTCTTCTTCGTGTTCTGCGTGCTGTTCTGGTTCATTGCCGGCTGGCTCGTGCTGGTGCCGCTGGCCGCGTGCGTGCTGCTGATCGTGCCCAGCCTGCTGGCGCAGCCGCGCCTGCGTGCGCTGGCCCAGACGGGCATGCGCGAGTCATCGCTGCGCAACGCCATGCTGGTCGAGGCGGTGCAGGGCATCGACGACATCAAGGGCCTGCAGGCCGAGCCGCGCTTCCAGAACCAGTGGAACCACTACAACGCCGTCAACGCCGACTCGGGCCTGCAACTGCGCGCGCTGCTCAACACCCTGAGCAACTGGACGCAGACCGTGCAGGGCGCCGCCTTCGCCTTCGTCGTGTTCTTCGGCGCGCCGCTCGTGATGGACGGCCACATGAGCACCGGCGTGCTCGTGGCCGCATCGATTTTGTCGACCCGCATGCTCGCGCCGCTGGCCGGCGTGACGCAGGTGCTCAACCGCTGGCAGCAGGCCAAGGTGGCCGGCGAGGCGCTCGACCAGCTCATGAAGCTTCCGGTCGACCATCCGCCGAATGAGACCCGCGTGCACCGGCCCGCCGTGCAGGGCGACTACACGCTGCGCGACGCCGTCTTCAGCCACGACGGCCAGACCACCGCGCTGCACGTGAAGGCGCTGCACATCGGCGCCGGCGAACGCATTGCCGTGCTCGGGCGCAATGGCGCGGGCAAGTCGACGCTGCTGCAGGCGCTGTCGGGCCTCATCGAGCCGCGCGCGGGCAGCGTGCTGCTCGACGGCGTGTCGATGGCCCACATCGACCCCGCCGACGTGCGCCGCGACGTCGGCCTGCTCGCACAGGACGCGGGCCTGTTCCACGGCACCTTGCGCGAAAACCTGCAGATGGGCACGCCCCACGCCACCGACGCCGAACTGGTGGCGGCCCTGCAGGCCACCGGTGCCTGGGCCTTCGTGCGCCGCCTGCCCACCGGGCTGGACCATCCGCTGCTCGAAGGCGGGCGCGGCCTCTCGGGCGGACAGCGCCAGAGCCTGCTGCTCGCGCGGCTCCTGCTGCGCCGCCCCGGCGTGCTGCTGCTCGACGAGCCCACCGCCTCGCTCGACGAAGTGGCCGAACGCGAAGTGATCGAACACCTGCGTGCGCTGCCCGCCGGCCGCACGCTGGTGCTGGCCACGCACCGCCCGGCCGTGCTCGAGGCGGTCGACCGCATCCTCGTGGTGGACGGCGGCGCCGTCGTGCTCGACGGCCCGCGCGACCAGGTGATGGCGCGGCTGCGCCAGGGCGCGGTCGCCTCGCGCGAGGCGATGGCCTCCGCAGGCCGCAGCAAGGAGGGGCAGGCATGAACGCCGTGACATTGACCAAGGCGCAGGTGCAGGCCGCCGCGCAGGCACCGGCCGTATCCACCGCCACCGTGTGGGGCCCCGGCGGCGCCGACGACTTCGACGAAGCCCGCGCCAGCGGCTCCGCGCGTGTCGTGTGGTTCATCGCGCTCTTTCTGCTCGCCTTCTTCGTGTGGGCCTGGGTCTTCGAGATCGACGAGGTGTCCAGCGGCATGGGCAAGGTGATTCCCAGCTCGCGCGAGCAGCGCATCCAGTCGCTCGAAGGCGGCATCCTGGCCGAGCTGCGCGTGCACGAAGGCCAGATCGTCGAGAAGGGCCAGGTGCTCGCGCAGCTCGACCCCACGCGCGGCGAATCGAACGTGGAAGAAACCGCCGCGCGCTACCGCGCCGCCCTGGCCAGCAGCGTGCGCCTGCGCGCCGAGGTGCAAGGGCAGGGCAGCCTGCAGTTCCCCGCCGAGCTGAAGGCCTACGCGCAACTGGTCGATTCCGAAAGCGCGCTCTTCCGCTCGCGCCAGGGCAGCCTGCGCGACACCGTGTCCGGCCTGGGCCAGGCGCTTTCGCTCGTGCGCAAGGAGCTCGACATCACGCGCTCGCTGCAGGTGAGCGGCGCGGCCAGCAACGTCGAGCTCATCCGCCTGCAACGCCAGGCCGCCGACCTGGAGCTGAAGATTGCCGAGGCGCGCGCCAACTACATGGTGCGCAGCCGCGAAGAACTGGCCAAGGCCGATGCCGAGGTCAAGTCTTTGTCGTCCGTGGTGCGCGGGCGCGCCGACTCGCTCGAGCGGCTCACCCTGAACTCGCCCGTGCGCGGCATCGTCAAGAGCCTGCAGGTCACCACCATCGGCGGTGTCGTGCCGCCCAACGGGTCGCTGCTGACGCTTGTGCCGCTGGACGACCAGTTGCTGGTCGAGGCGCGCATCTCGCCGCGCGACATCGCCTTCATGCGGCCCGGGCAGGAGGCGCAGATCAAGATCACCGCCTACGACTACGCCGTGTACGGCGGCCTCAAGGGCCGCGTGGTGACCATCGCGCCCGACACCCAGCGCGACGAGGTCAAGCCCGAGATCGTGTACTACCCCGTGCTCGTGCGCACCGACTCCGACGCACTCACCGACAAGGCCGGCCGCCGCATGCCCATCGTGCCCGGCATGGTGACCACCGCCGACATCCGCACCGGCCGCAAGACCGTGTGGGACTACCTGACCAAGCCGCTGAACAAGGCGCGCGAAGCCATGCGCGAGCGCTGACCCGCGCGCGCCCATCTCTCCCCGCAAACCCATCCGACACCCATCCGACCCAAGAGGACGCTAGCCATGAAAACCACCCCGCACGCATCCCCCGCCGCTGCCGCCTTCGTGCTCGCCGCCGCGCTGCTCGGCGCCGCCGCTCCTGCGGTGGCCCGCGACAACCCCGTGGACCCCGTGAGCAACCCCGACAAGCTGGACTACCGCGACGTCGAGGCGCGCCGCCCCGACTTCAAGGAGCCCTTTCTGCGCGACGGCGTCGTGTCGCGGCCCGAGCGCTTTCGCGAGATCAAGCCCGGGCTCAACCAGGCCCAGGTGCTCGCCGTGCTCGGACTGGCCCTGAAGCAGCAGCGCGGCGCGCTCGGCACTGAGTGGGACTACCACTTCAAGTTCCAGATGCCCCAGTCGGCCAACTACCTCGTGTGCCAGTACAAGGTCGTGTTCGACGACAGTCAGGCCGTGCGCAGCGCCGTGTGGCGCCGCCGCCAATGCCTGGACCTGCTGCCGCGCTGAGCCGCAACGCCGGCCCGCAGCCCATGCCTCGCGATTCCACGCGCGCGCCCCGTCCCTACGAGGCCTTCGTGTACGGCAACTCCGCCGACGAGCCCACGCGGCTGGCCGAGCGTTGCCTGGAGGTGATCGAGGGCACGCTGAAAAGCGTCGACCGCGTCGTGGCCTGCCTGCGCGCGGCCGAGCTGGAACACGGCATCGGCATCGCGGCCATGACGCGCGCACAGATCGCCGACGCCGCCGAATGGCACCGCGCCAAGCTGCAGGGCCTGCTGGCCGTGAAGCTGCAGCTCACCAACCGCGGCGGCGACCTTCATCTGGTGGACGACCTGCACCTGGTCGTGCGGCTCAAGTCGCGCCTCACCGCGCCCGGCGGTTTTCTGCCGGAGCTGTACCACCTCATGCCCCATGGCTGACCTGGACGACGCGGCCCTCGCGGTGGATGCGGTCCGCTGCATGGGGCGTTGTCTTCTTCCTGCGTTGAACGACGACGCCCGCACGGCCGCCCCGGGAGGCGCGCCGTGATCCGCCGCACCAAGCGCTTTCGCAAGAACCTCTACCTGTTGAGCGACGTGGCGCTGTGGCTGCTCCTTGCGCTCTTCCTCGCGCTGGCGGCCGACGCACTGCCGGCGCGAGGTGTCAGCCAGGACCACCACGACAGCGAAGCCGAGCGCGCCACGCACGCGCACTAGCTGGCGGCCGGCCCCGAGCCGAGTCTTGCTTCGCCTCGTCTCGTCTCCGGCGAAGCGGAAAAACCGGGGCACTTCAGATATCTCGTCGATTCGAGAAATCGTCGACGAATTCTTTTCTCTTGCGCGGCTTCGCTTCTCTACAGTGAATGCCCCCGCGCCAAGACGGCCCGCTGTAGCGGCCGACGAACCCCGTGAAAGGAAACGCCTTCATCCCACGCATCCATTGATCGATTGACGAGCGAATGAACCGCTTGGCCTCACGGCGGGTGTCGATGCCTCTTTGCGGCGCAGCGACACGAATGTGAGGCGCAAAAGGCGACGGCCAGGGTGCGTGAACATCGAGATGATCGTTTCGGAGGAGGATGACCCTAAGAAGGCGCTCACGGATTTCCTTCAAAACTTAGTGGCCTGACTTTGAATGGTGCTGAGTAAGCGGAAGTAGCCTTTCGGGCACGGCGTCTCTCAGCCAGAAACTACCGAGGCATATGCAGTCGGCGACCGACAGGAGGCCGCCTGAAGCTGCCGCCTAAGCGCTGCTAGTGGCAGCGCTTAGGGAACGAGAAGTGATCGGAAATCAACGCTTTCTGGCGATGAGTTTCCGGCACTCGCGTTTCACCTCTGCGGCATATCCTTAACCGAATACCCAAGGCTCACAGTCGCATCCTCCGGAATCGCAGGCATCGTCGCATTCCATTCCTGCCACTGCGCCCGCATCGCCTCCAGCCGCTGCGGCTCCTTCTTCCCCAGGTTCGCGCGTTCGCGCTCATCGGCCGGAATGTTGAACAGGTACTCGTTGCCGTCGACCTTCAGGTACTTCCAGTCGCCGTCGCGCATGGCTTCCTGGCCGCGGTGGTTCATGCGCCAGTGCAGGGGGCGGCGGAAGGTGTGGGTGGCGTCTTTCAGCACGGGCATGAGCGACACGCCATCGAGCGGGTACGCCGCGTCGGCCTTCACGCCGGCGGCGTCGAGCATGGTGGCCGACCAGTCCATGGTCATGCACAGCTGGGTGCTCTCGCCGCCCTTGGCGATCACCTTGGGCCAGTGCGCGATCCATGGCACGCGGATGCCGCCTTCGGTCAGGTCCATCTTGCCGCCGACCAGCGGCCAGTTGTCCGAGAAGCGCTCGCCGCCGTTGTCGCTGGTGAACACGACGAGGGTGTTGTCGGCCATGCCGTGCTTTTCGAGCGCGGCCATGATCCAGCCGATGCCCTCGTCCATGTGATGGATCATGCGGCGGTACACGTGGATGTTGCCGCCCGACAGGTCGAACAGGTTGTCCTTCACGAGCGGCGCCTTGTCGGCGTCGTCGCGGGTTTCCCACGGCCAGTGGGGGGCGGTGTAGTGCAGGCTCAGGAAGAAGGGCGCCTCTTGCGTGGCCATGCGCTCGACGTAGTCGACGGCGCGCTTGGAGAGCACGTCGGTCAGGTAGCCCTCGTCGTCCTTGTGCTCTTCTTCGCCGTACCAGAGGTCGTGGCGGCCGGCCGAATCGCAGTGGGTGAAGTAGTCGACACCGCCCGACATGGGGCCGAAGAATTCTTCATACCCCGAGCGCAGCGGGCCGAAGCTGGGCGGGTAGCCCAGGTGCCACTTGCCGATGAGCGCGGTCTTGTAGCCGCTGTCTTTCAGCAGCGACGGCAGGGTGGGGTGCTCGGTGGGCAGGCCCAGCGTGGTGCTGCCGCGGCTTCGGCTGTTGATGGGCTCTTCGGCCGCGCCGCGCAGGCGGTACTGATACCGCGCGGTGATCATCGCGAAGCGCGTGGGCGAGCACACGGGCGAGTTCGAATAACCCTGCGTGAGCTTCAAGCCGTTGGCGGCCAGGCCGTCGAGCACGGGCGACACGCGACCAAAGGGCGCCTCGCGGCCGCCGTAGCAGCCGAGGTCGGCATAGCCGAGGTCGTCGGCCACGATGAAGATGATGTTGGGGCGGGTGCTGCGTGTCGTCATAGGTCGCTGAGAGGTTTTTCGATCAGGGCTGGTAGCCGGATTTCTGCACGACCGGCGCCCACTGCGCCTTGTAGGCCTTGAGCATCGCGGCGGTCTGCGCCTGGGTGCTCACCACCGGCGTCATGCCGGCGTCCTTGAACTTGCGTTGGGTGTCGGGGTCTTGCATCACGGCGTGGATGGTGGTGGCCAGGCGTTCGACTTTCTCCTTGGGCATGCTGGCCGGCGCGAAGAAGGTGTTCCAACCGGTGGCGGCGAGGTCGAGGCCGGCTTCCTTGAATGTCGGAATATTCGGCGCGAAGGGCGAGCGCTTTTCGCCCGACAGCGCCAGGATGCGCAGCTTGCCGGCGGTGTGCTGCGGCAGCACGACGTCTTCGGTGTCGACGGCAATGGGCACCTGGCCGCCGATCAGGTCATTCAGCAGCGGGGCGGAGCCGCGGTAGCCAATCACCTGGGTCTGCACCTTGGCCTTCTCGCCCACCATGAGGCCGAAGAAGTGCGGCAGGCTGCCGGTGGCGGGCACGCCCACGTTGGCCTGCTGCGGGTTGGCGCGCATCCATGCGAGCAGGTGGTTCAGCTCGCGCACGGGCAGGGTGGGCGACACGGCCAGCGCAAAGTCGTAGGCGTTGACGTGCGACACGGGCACGAAGTCGCGCTCGGCGTCGTAGCCGTTGTCCTTGAAGACGAGCGGCGCCACCACCATCACGGCGGGGTTGGCGAGCATCAGCACGTTCTGGTTGGCGGGCGTGGCCTTGGCCTGCTGCGCGGCCAGCCGGCCGCCCGCGCCGGGCTTGTTGTCGACGATGACGGGCACGCCGAGCTGGGCCGCGAGCTTGTCGCCCACGATGCGCGCCACGCGGTCGGTGGCGCCGCCGGGCGCGTAGCCGACGACGATGCGCAGCGGGCTGTCGAGTGCGGTTTGGGCGGCCTGTGCGCGCGCGAGCGTGGGGGCGGCGATGGCCGCCACGAGGCCGGCCATGGCCAGCACGGTGGCAAGGCGACGGCGTGCCGGGTTGAAGGAAGAAGCGAAAGCGGGGAGGGCGCGCGGGATCATGAAGGGTGTGTCCTTGTTGTCGATCGGTCGGTCAGTCGTTGGCCTGGAAGTTCACGGCCTTCATGATGCCGGCCCAGCGGGCAATGTCTTCGCGCATGGTCTTCACGAGCGCCTCGGGGCCGTCGGCCACGGGGTACATGCCGTTCTGCAGCAGCAGCTGGCGCACGTCGCGGCTGTTCACGGCGCGGATGATTTCGCTGCGCAGTTGCTCGGCGGTGGCGGGCGGCGTCTTCAGCGGCGCGTAGTAGGCGAACCAGGCGGTGGCCACCACGTCCTTGTAGCCGCTCTCCACGAAGCTGGGCAGCTGCGGCATGAGCGGCGAGCGCTTGTCGCCGCTGGTGGCCAGCACCTTCACGCGGCCGGTGGGCAGCATCTGCTGCGCGCCGCCGATGGTGTCGAAGTACACGGGCACGGTGCCGCCCATCACGTCCTGGCGTGCGGGCGTGGAGCCGCGGTAGGGCACGTGGACCATCTTCAGGCCGGCCGCGCGGTTGAGCATTTCGCCTAGGAAGTGCGAAGGCGTGCCGGCGCCGTACGAGCCGAAGCTCACCTTGTCGCCCTGCGCCTTGGCCCAGGTGATGAACTCGGCCAGGGTGTTGGCGGGCACGTCCTTGTGCACGGTGAGCGCCAGCTCGAAACGCGCGGCGTTCACCAGCGGCACGAAGTCCTTGATGGGGTCGTACGACAGGTTGCGGTAGGCGCTGGGGAACATGGTCATCATGCTCGCGGTGCCCAGCAGCAGGGTGTGGCCGTCGGGCGGCGCGGTCTTCACGGCGTCCACGGCAATGCGGCCGGCCGCGCCCGAGCGGTTGTCGATGATGAGCGGGCCCAGCGAGTCGCGCACCTGGTGGGCAATGGCGCGGGTCAGTACGTCCTGCGTGCCGCCGGCGGGCACGCCGATGAGCACCTTGATCGGCTGGCCGGGGGTGAAGGCGGCGGGTTGCTGCTGCGCGAACGCAAGCGGTGCGAAGGATGCAAGGGGGGCAAGGGCCAGCCCGCCAAGGGTGGTCAGGGTGCGGCGGCGGGTCGGGTCGGGAAGCTGGGGCATCGTCAATCTCTCCGGGGTCTCGTTCGGCGTTCGGCAGGGTCTGTGCGTGGCCGGGGCGGGTGGCCGCGGCTGCGGACGATTCTGGAGACGCTACATTCGATTGATCAAATCAACCATCGCCCGGATTTACCCGGCCTTTCGAGACCCCGCCCCATGACCGCCGAAGACGTCGCCACCCCGCCGCGCCGCCCGCTGGACGACCTGCTGCTGTACCGGCTGTCGCGCCTGCTCGCGGTGGCGGGCAGCATGGTGATCCGGCTGTGCGAGGGCCGCTTCGGCATCACGCGGCGCGAGTGGCGGCTGATCGCGGTGTTGGCCAGCCGGGGCGAATTGGGCTCGTCGCAACTGGCCGAGCATGCGCAGCTGGACCGGGCGCGCACCTCGAAGGCGGTGGGCTCGCTGGTGGCCAAGCGGCTGGTGTCGCGCACGGCGCTGGCGGGCGACCGGCGGCAGGTGCGGCTGGGCCTCACGGCGACGGGGCAGGCGCTGTACGACGAACTCTTTCCGCTGGTGACGCGCATCAACGCCGAGCTGATGGGCACGCTCGACGCAGACGATGCCGCGCGCTTCGACGACGCGCTGCACCGGCTGCAGGCGCACGCCGAAACCATGGTGGCGCAGGCGGTGCTGCCCAAGGCCGACCGGGGGCGCCATGCGGCGGCGGCTGCTGCGGCAGCAGGCAACGGCAAGAAGAACAGCACGGCGCGCAGCGGCAAGGCCGTCAGTCCACCTTCATCCCGGTCGCCTTGACGATGCGGCCGTAGCGCGCCTGCGCCGTGGCCAGGCGCGCGGTGGCGGCGGCATCGGTTTCGGCCAGCGGCACCATGTCGAGCGAGGCCAGGCGGGCCTTGAGTTCGGGCAGGGCCATCGCTTTGTGCAGCGCCTGGCGCAGGGTCTGCATCACGGGCTCGGGCGTGGCGGCCGGCACCATGGCGAGGTAGAGCACTTCGAACTCCAGGTCTTTCAGGCCCAGCTCGCCGACGGTGGGCACCTCGGGCAGCAGCGGTGCGCGCTGGCGGCCGGTGACGGCCAGGGCGCGCAGCTTGCCGCCCTGGATCTGCGGCAGCACGCCGGGCGTGGCGACGATGCCGGCCTGCACCTCGTTGCCGAGCATGGCCATCACGGCCGGGGCGTTGCCCTTGTAGGGCACGTGCACGATCTTCGCGCCCGTCGCGTTCGCGAAGATCTCGGCGGCGATGTGGCCCGGGCTGCCGTTGCCTGCCGAGCTGAAGGTGGCGGGCTCGGCCTTGGCCTGCGCGATGAAGTCGGGCAGCGTCTTGGCCTTCACCGAGGCGGCGGTGGTGAAGCTCAGGCCCGACGAGCTGAAGATCATCAGCGGCTTGAGGTCCTTGGCCGCGAAGGGCATCGACGCGTACAGGTGCGGGTTGACGGTGAAGGTGCTGTCGATGCCCAGCAGCACGGTGTAGCCGTCGGCCGCGCTCTTGGCCACGGCGTCGGCGCCGATGTTGCCGCCCGCGCCGGGGCGGTTGTCGACCACGAAGGGCTGCTTCAGGTCTTTCTGCAGCGCGTCGGCCAGCGCGCGCCCGAGGATGTCGATGGGGCCGCCGGCCGGGAAGTTGACGAGGAACTTCACGGGCTTGGCGGGGTAGCTCGCCTGGGCTTGCGCGGCCGGCGCGGCGAGGCCGAGGGCCAGCGCGGCGCAGGCGGCGGCGAGCGTGAGGCGGCGGCGCGCGCCAAAGGAAGAGGAAGGCTTCGAGGAAAAAATCGTGGTCATGGGCTGCTTTGTCTGTCTCCGTATCCACGGCACTCTAGAAGGCTGCGCGGCGCGGCACAACTGAAGTCTCTTCCGCCAGCTATTCCCTCTGGTTATATTTGAAAGCACGTCGCCCCACTGGCTTCGAGGAGAACCGCATGTCAGCCATGAACTTTGAGCGCCTGAAGATGCGCCACCTGCAATGCCTCGTCATGGTGGCGCAAGAGCGCAACCTGGTGCGCGCGGCCGAGGCGCTGTCGCTCACGCAGCCGGCGGTGTCGAAGACGGTGGCCGAGCTTGAAGAGATCGTGGGCCGTCAGTTGCTGCTGCGCCGCCGCCGCGGCGTGGAGCTCACGCCGGCCGCCGAGGTGCTGGTGCGCCACGCGGTGTCGGCGCTGCGCGGCCTGCGCGAAGGCCTGGGCCTGGCGATGGACCAGCCCGAGGCCGACCAGCTGCGCGTGGCGGTCGGCGCCTTGCCGAACATGGCGGCGCACCTGCTGCCCGAAGCCGTCGCACGGCTGCATGCGGCGCACCCGGCGATGCGCGTGCGCGTGGTGAGCGGCACCAACGCGCAGCTCATGACGCAGTTGCGCCAGGGCGAAATCGACCTCGTGCTCGGCCGGCTGGCGCAGGCCTCGGCCATGGCCGACTTGGCCTTCGAGCAGCTGTACAGCGAGGTGCTGCTGCTGGTGGTGCGGCCCGGCCACCCGCTGGCGTCGCGGCGCAAGCCCACGCTCGACGCGCTGGCCGCCTACCCGCTGGTCCTGCCGGTGTCGGGCACGCTGATCCGGCACACGGCCGACGCCTTCCTTATTGCGCAGGGGCTGGCGCTGCCGGCGCGGCTGGTGGAGGCGACCGACACCAGCTTTGCCGTGGGCCTGCTGCAGCGCTCCGACGCCGTGTGGTTTGCGCCGCAGGGCGCGGTGGAAGGCTTCGTGGCGCGCGGCGAACTCAAGCGCGTGGCCATCGACACGGCGAGCACCGAAGGCCCGGTGGGCGTGACCGTGCGGCGCGGCAGCGAGACGGGCGAGGGCGCGCGGCTGCTGCTGGACACCATCCGGGGCATTGCGGCCACGCGCGCTGCCTGAAGGGTTTCTTCAGGGTTTCTTCAGAATAGATCGAGCGCTCGGTCTAATAATTCGGGCATGACCGAATTCCGCGAGAACCACCGTGCGCAAAGTTGACCCCGAACGCCAGCAGGCCAAGCGCCGCCAGATCCTGGAGGCCGCGGGCGACTGCTTTGCGCGGCGCGGCTTTCATGCCACCACCACCGCCGAGATCTGCGCCGCCGCGGGCATGAGCCCCGGCAATCTCTTCCATTACTTTCCCAGCAAGAACGCGATCATCGAGGCCCTGGCCGAAGAGGAGTGGCGCGACACGGCCGCGTACTTCGCCGCGATCGACGACGACCCGGCCGACCCGCTGGAGGTGGTGCTGTCTTTCCTCGACGTGGTGATGGTCTTCGCCTCCGACCGCAGCTACTCGCGGCTGGCGCTGGAGGTGGCCGCCGAGACCCTGCGCAACCCGGTGGTCTGCGCCAGCGTGGCCGCGGGCGACACCGAAATGCGCGACGGCCTCGCGGCCCTGCTGCGCAAGGCGGCGGCGCGCGGGCAGATCGACCCCGAGCTCGACCCCGTGCAATCGGCCAACTGGATCGCCGCGCTCATCGACGGCGTGTTCTCGCGCCTGGCGCTCGACACGGGCTTCGACCCCGCGCGCGAGGCGCCGATGCTGCGGCGCGTGGTGGGGCGCTTTCTCGCGAAGCCGGGGCGGGGCGCATGAACCCGACCCCTGTGGCAGTCGAGCGCCAGTCGCTCGTCGATGCGTTGCGCGGCTTTGCGCTCTTGGGCATCCTGGTCGTGAACATCGCGGCCTTTGCCTCGCCGTATTACGGCCAGCCGCTGCCCGACCCGATGATGCGTTCGGGGCTGGACCGCGTGGCGGCCTTTGCCGTCGCCTTCCTGTTCGAGACCAAGTTCTACCTGCTGTTCTCTTTCCTGTTCGGTTACAGCTTCACGCTGCAGATGCAGTCGGCGCAGCGCAGCGGCAAGCCCTTCGTGCCGCGCCTGGCGCGCCGGCTGGTGGCGCTGTGGTGCATCGGCGCGCTGCACGCGGTGCTGCTGTTCCATGGCGACATCCTCACGACCTACGCGGTGCTCGGCGCCGTGCTGCTGGCGCTGCGCCACCAGAGCGACGCTGTGCTCGCGCGCTGGGCGCTGCGGCTGGTGCTGGCGACCGCGATGGTGTGGGGTGCCATCGGCATGCTCGCGATGCTGGGCGGCCCGGCGACCGACGAGGTGCTGCGCACCGCGAAGGCCGACGCGGCCTCGGCGCTCGCGGCCTACCGCGGCACGGCGGCGACGGTCATCCGTCAGCACCTGCGCGAGCTGTCGCAGGTGTGGATCGTGCTCGGGCTGGTCCAGGCGCCGATGGCGCTGGCGATGTTCTTCGCGGGCGTCATCGAGGGCCGGCGCAATCTGTTCGCGCGGGCCGACCGTTACCGCCCGCTGTTCAAGCGCCTGCTGGTGCCCGGCCTGGTGCTGGGGTTGCCGGGCGCGGCGGTGTATGCGTGGACGGCGTCTGTCGTGCCGGGCTCGCGCTGGGATGTGCTCGGCCTGGCGGTCGGCGTCTTCACCTCGCCGTTGCTCACGGCGACGTACGTGGGCGCGATGATGTTGCTGTTCCAGTCGCGCTGGGGCGGCTGGCTGGCGGGCGCGCTCGCGCCGGCGGGGCGCATGGCGCTGTCGAACTACCTGCTGCAGTCGGCGGTGTGCGCGTGGCTCTTCCTGGCGTATGGGCTGCGGCTCATCGGCGAGCTCGGACCGTTCATGAGCCTGATGGTCGCCTTCGGCATCTTCGGCGCGCAGATGCTGGTCAGCCGCTGGTGGCTGGCACGCTTTGCGTACGGCCCGGTGGAGTGGGTGCTGCGCGCCTTCACCAACCTCGAATGGCCCGCCCTGCGGCGTATGCAGCGGTCACGTTGAGCGACGAGAATGCCCTCGTTCCAACGAGGAGGATGCGCCGATGAGTTCCATGGAAGACGTGTGGGCCTACCGCGAAGAGACGCTCTACCCGCGCCTGTTCGGCCCCGAGCGCACCGGCATCTACGTGCTGGATTTCGACGACTTCAAGGCGCTGGGCGCCGAAGACGTCGATCCGCGCTGGCTGCACCTGGGCGTGTTCGAGTTCGCACCCACGCCCGTGCGCAACACCTGGCTGTACGTGACCTCGGGCGGCTCCACGCCCTGGGAAACGGAGCCGGCCGACTACGACCCGGAAGACTATTCGTGGATCGGCTCCGAGCTGGTCATCGAAGTGCCGTCGCAGCCGCAAGACCAATGGGCCATCAAGCTGCTGCGCCGCCTGCTCGCCTACAACGTGCTGCTCGCGCACTCGCACTTCGGTGAAGACAAGCAGCCCTTCGACTACGGCGACCGCATTCCCGTCGGCGAAGCGATCCGCGAGAAGGGCACCGTGGCCCTGCGCCATGTGGTGCTGATGGAGCCGAAGCACTACCCCGCGACGGCGCAGCTCGACTCGGGCCGCTTCGACTTCCTGCACCTCGTCGGCATCAACGATTCCGAACGCGACTGGGCCAAGGCCCACAGCTCCGAGGCGCTGCTGCGTTTGCTTGAAGTGCATGGCGGCGCGCCAGTGACCGACGCGCGGCGCAAGGCGGTCGTTTGAGCCGCGCCAAAGGGGCGGCCGCGGTCGGCGGTGCCGAGCGTTCGCATGGGCGAGCGCTCGAGCTGGCCGAGTCGCTCGGTGCGATGGGTCCCATCGAGGTCAAGCGCTTCTTCGGCGGCTTCGGCCTCGTGCAGGCCGGCGTGCAGTTCGCGTTCGTGATGGGGGGCACGCTGTACCTGCGCGTGGACGACGCCACCCGGCCGGAATTCGAGCGCCTGGGCGCGGTGCCGTTCTCGTACGCGACCAGCGCTTCGACCGTGAAGGTCGCGAGCTACTACGAGGCGCCGGTCGATGCGCTCGAAGACCCGCACGCCTTGCGCGACTGGGCGACGAAGGCGCTGGCGAGCGCGCTGGGTGCCCGGAAGCCTGCGCGCCGCAAGTCGGTCAGTTGATTCGTCAGCGCGACAGCAACGTTGACAGCTGAAACACCGCAAAGCCCAGCAGCAGCGCACCCGACAGCTTGTTGATGCCCTGCAGCACACGCGCGCCGAGCTTGTGCCGCACCATCGACACGATGCTCGACAGCCCCAGCCACCACAGCGCCGAGCCGAGGAACACACCCATCACCATCGTGAGCGCCGCACCGCCGCCGCTGCCCACGTGGCCGCTGCCGAGCGAAGCGAACACCGCGACGAACGACAGGATCGTCATCGGGTTGGCCAGCGTGAGCACGAACACCGACAGCAGCGCCTTCACCGGCGTGGCCGCGTCTTCCGCGGCCCGGGCCTGCGTGGCCGCCGGCGCGCGCAGCAGCTGCACGCCCATCCACGCGAGAAAGGCCGCACCGCCGAGCGCCAGCGGCACACGCGCGGCGACCATCGTCGACACCACGGCCGATACGCCGAACGCGCCGATGGCGCCATAGCAGGCATCGGCCAGCGCGGCGCCGAGTCCGCTGAGAAAACCGATCGTGCGGCCGTGCGCGAGCGTGCGCTGGATGCACAGCAAGCCGATGGGCCCCACCGGGGCGGCGATCGAGAGCCCGATGACGAGGGCCTTGAGAAAGAGAGGGAAGTCCATGCCGTCGATTGTTCGGCGAGGCCCGTATGACGAGAATGGCGAAATTCAGGCGCGCGGCATGCCTTGCCTGAAATCGGAAGCGAAATTCTCAATCGGGCCTGAAATCCATGGAAATCGACGCCAAGAACTGGCAGATCCTCGACGTGCTGCAGCAGGACGCGCGCACCTCGCTCACGGCGCTCGCGCGGCAGGTGGCGCTGTCGGTGCCATCCACCTCCGAGCGCGTGAAGCGCCTCGAAGAGGCCGGCGTCATCGAGGGCTACCGCGCCGTGGTGCCGCCGCGCAAGGCGGGCTACACCGTCACCGCGCTGGTCGGCATCACCACCGCGCAACCCGACAAGGCCCGCCTGCTGAAGCTGCTCGGCAGCCGGCGCGAAGTGCTCGAGTGCTTTCACGTCACGGGGCAGGACTCGTACGTGCTGAAGGTGGTCGCGCGCGACATCGAGCACCTCGAAGCCTTCGTGAGCAGCATCAACCACCTGGGCGAGACGCGCACCTCGATCGTGATGTCGGTGCCGATCGCGGCGCGCGCGGTGGCGGCGCCGGCGGGCACCGTGCCCGACTGAGGCGCGCTTCTCTCGCCCCAAAAAAATGGTCCGCACAAAGGCGGACCGAATGGACCCGCCTGACGGGCTCCTGGAGAAACGGAACATCCGCGGGCGCAGGGCCGCCCGCGGTCATTCACTCACTTGCTTGCTTCTTTGCGCGTGACAGTCTTCCCTGATCAGAACGAGTGGCGCAGGCCGACGTCGTAGCCCGTCGAGGTCTTGGGCACGAACACCCCGGTGTTCACGAAGGCGGGGCCGCCGACCGTGAGCGCCGCGCCGTTCTTGTTGCTGATGCGCGCAACGGTGGCGTACAGGGCGGTGCGCTTGGACAGGTTGTGGATGTAGCCGATGGCCAGCTTGTTGGCCTTGGGGTCGGCGACCGACGGCGTGAACGGCAGGTTGACGGTGTTGAGGTCGTACTTGACCTGCGAGTACGAGGCGCGGATCAGGCCCGGGCCGACCGGCGCGGTCACGCCGATCAGGTAGCCCGTGAGGTCGACGTCCGGCGCGCCGCCGACCAGGGGCGTGACGGCGTAATCGCGCGTTTTCTTGATTCGCGACAATTCGCCGAACAGCTTGACCACGCCGAAATCGTAGGAGCTGCCGAGATTGAAGGTCTTGACGTTGTCGGTGGTGCCCGCATAGAAATTGTCGGCCGCCGTGCTGTTGCCATAAGACACGGCCACGTCGAACGGGCCATTGGCATAACCGACACGCCCGCCCAGGTAGCGCCCCGCACGCGATGCGGCCGAATTTCCCGAATTGAGCGCACCCGCCGCATTGACGCCGGGCGGCGTTGCCGTGCCGGGGTCGTATTTGGTGTTTTCATGCAGCGCGTACATGAATTGGCCATAAAAGCCGCCCAGATTCTTCGGCAGGAAATAACCGATCGAATTGCTGGCGCGGTTGTAATTGAGGTCACCGCCGAAGCCGCCCGAGCCGCCGCCGGCATTCGTGTTGGCGGCGGTGAAGATCAGGCTGCGGCCCACGCCGACGATGCCGAAGGGGTCGAACACGATGTCGTTCCAGGCCGTGGGCACGTAGTCGCGGCCCAGGCGCAATTCACCGAAACCGCCCGACAGGCTGACCGTGGAACGGCGCTGGAAGGTGGTGATGCCGGTCTTGCCGTCGTCTGGGCTGATCGGCGCCTCGAGCCAGAAGCTGGCCGCGAGCCCGCCGCCCAGGTCCTCGGTGCCGCGAAAGCCCAGCCGGCTCGTGGAATAGCCGCCCGAGCTCAGCGCGGTCTGGCTCGCGGTGCGCGTGCCCTGGTTCACGTAGAACGGGTTGAACAGCGTGGCGCCGTTCATGTCCTGCGATTTGGACGAGTAATTGCTGATGCCCGTGTCCACCACGCCGAACAGCGTGACGGAAGACTGCGCATTGGCGAACCCGACACCGAACAGTGCGGCGGCCGTGAGGAATTGTCTTTTCATTGTTGCCCTTGAATTGAATATGAAATTCATCGCTCCCACGCACCGCGTTGGAGCTCCGGTTCGGCGTGCGGAAATAAATTCAATTGATTTCGTCTGCCTTCCGCATGGTTCATGCGTCTGGGCAAATCATATCGATCGATTGCGACAGGAAAAGACCGAAACCGCCTTTTTCAATTACGTTTTCCGTGCAGCCGGGTTACGAATTGGAAAGCTCCGCTTGCCCCTTGCAGAGAATTGATGAATTGGTCTTCATCCTGTCGTTTTTGTAATTGAACCGTTCGCGCGGCGACGGTCCGAATTCCTAGCGTGTCGGCATGGCGAAGCAAAACCGCCATCGCCGAAGCGGGTGGTCCTCTTCGGCGTTCAACGAAGGAGATGACACATGACGAACAGGAAGATGGCCTTTGCGCTGGCGGCGATGGCCGCCGCAGCGCTCCCGCTGGTGGCTGGCGCACAAACCAGCCAGCAGCACGTCGAGGGGCCCGCGCATTTCGCGGCGACCGAAGCCGGCATCAAGGAGCACCCCGAAAACGCCGGCCCGGGCAAGACCGACGCCCAGGTGGTGGCCGAACTGCGCGCCGCGCAGCAAAGCCCCGAGTGGGCCGGCGTGCTGCGCTGGGGCGCCCCGATCCCCGTGAAGGCCACGCAACCCCGCACGCGTGCCGAGGTGGTGGCCGAGCTGGAGCGCGCGCAGTCGCAACCGGGCTGGGAGCGCGCCTCGCGACTGGGGGCGCCGATGGTGCTGCCGGCGGCGGCGCCTGCGCGGTAGGGGGAAGAAAGAAGGCGGCGGCGGGAGCTTCAGCCCGCCGTCGCGCCCTGCATCACCGCCGGCTGCCCCATCGCCGGATCGTTGCCCTCGAAGCGCATCTTCGGCAGGAATTGCGGGTACTCGCGCTGCATGAAGTCGATGACGCCTTCGCGCACGTAGCAGCGCAGGTCGAAGGCCAGGCCCGAGGTCGCTGCGGTGCAGAGCACGCGGACCTGCATGGTGCGTTCGGTGGCGTCGGTCACACGCAGGTTGAAGAAGCGGCCGTCCCACTCGGGCGCGGCCTTCACGAGGCGCTCGACCTCGGCGCGCAGCGGCGCCAGCGGCGTGCCGTAGTCCAGGTAGAAGAAGACCGAGCCGAGCAGTTCGGCCGAGTGGCGGGTCCAGTTCTGGAACGGCTTCTCGATGAAGTAGGTGAGCGGCAGGATCAGGCGCCGGTCGTCCCAGATGCGCACGACCACGAAGGTGCCGGTGATCTCCTCGACGCGGCCCCATTCGCCCTCGACCACGAGCACGTCGTCGATGCGGATCGGCTGCGACAGCGCGATCTGCAAGCCCGCGATGAGGTTGCTGAAGACGGGCTTGGCCGCCAGACCCGCCACGATGCCGATCACGCCGGCCGAGGCCAGCAGGCTGGCGCCGACCTGGCGCGCGCCCGGAAAGGTCATGAGCATCATGGCGCCGCCGGCCACGACGACGACCGACATGGCGGTGCGCGCCAGCACGCGGGTCTGCGTGAGCACGCGGCGCGCCTGCAGGTTGTCGGAGATGTCCGAAGGGTGCTGCGCGAGCACGCCGTCGGCGAAGCCGCTGATGGCCTTGAGCACGAACCAGGTGCTGGCCGCGATGAGCAGCAGCCCCGTGAGATGCCGAACGCTGCCGATGAAGCGCAGGTCGTCCGGCGCCGCCTGCCACACCATCATGAGCGCCGCCAGCGGCAGCACCAGCCGCGCGGGGGCGGTGCAGTTGAGCACCATCGCATGCACGGCGGGCGCCGGGCGGGTGATCCGCCTGAGGACCATGCCCCCGATGCGGTGGGCGAGAAGGGCGAGGGGCGCGGCGATCAGGGCGGCAATCCAGGTGCCGAACCAGGGGTGTGCGAGGAGCTCTTGGGTCATCAGGCGGGGGTGGTCTTTGCTTCTGGGGTGTTGTCGTTCAGTGGTTGAAGAATGCGCGCTGCGTCGTCGCGCAGCTGCGTGGCGAGCGCCGTGGCCAGGTCGAGCCGGCGCACCAGCCAGGGGCTGATGTCGTTGTCGAACGGGTCAGGCAGTGGAATGGGGCCGCCGACGGTGGTGGCCCCTGTGCTCTCGGGGTGAGAGGGCCCTGCGATCGGAATGGTTCCCAGGGCGGCCTCGATGCGTTGCGCGGTGCGTACGAGCGGGCCTTCGATGTCGCCCGGCGTGAGGCGGTCGCGCCGCAGCACGAGCATCGACTTCACGGCGCTGAGCTGCGCGAGCAGCTGGTAGCTGTGGGCCTGCAGATGCTCCAGCGGTTCGAGCGGCGGCTGCACGGCGCGAGGTTCGGAGAGCGAACGCTGCGTGGCCTGCACGAGCGCCGAGAGGCTGTCGTAGGCCTCGCGGCGCGCGAGCCGCCATTCGAGCTCGGGGCTGCTCTGGATGGCCTGCAGCTGGCCCAGGCCGAGCGCGAGCCGCGCATGGCGTGCCTGCGCTGTGAGCACGCGCGCCACCAGCGCCGGAATCTGCGTGCGCTCCCACGAGGGCAGCACGTAGCAGAAGCCCCAGGCCAGCGCGGCGCCGATGAGTGTGTCGGCGATGCGCTCGAACAGCGCAAAGATGGGCGCCGTGCCGGTGTTCAGCATGTGGGCCTGCAGCAGGCCCAGCACGGTGGCGGCCACGGCGGTGACGAGGTAGCGCCGCACCGCGAAGCTGTGGGCGATGGCCTGCGCGATGGTCACGGTCACGAGCAGCATCAGCGGCGACGGGTGCGCCGACAGCAGGCCCACCGCGAGCACGCAACCCAGCAGCGTGCCGGCGACGCGGCTGTTGCGCCGCTCCAGCGTCTGCGAGAGGCTGCCGCGCAGCACGACCACGATGGTCAGCAATATCCAGTAGTCGTGCGAGCCCCAGGGCATCGACACGGCAATGCCGTAGCCGGCCGCGATGGCCAGCGCCGCGCGAATGGCGTGACGCAGCGGCGGCGCGTCCCAGCGCCACAGCGCGAGGAAGGGGCGCAGCGACCAGTCGGTCGGGCTCACGAAGAGCTGCCAGTTGGCGCGCACCACGGCCAGGTTGGGCTCGGCGTCGCCGCGTGCCATGGCCGCCAGGCGCAGCACCTCGTCGTTGATGTGGCCGATGCGGCTGGCCAGCCCGCGCGCGAGCATGGCGGCCGAGGGGCCCATCTGGCCGTGCGTGTCTTCGTCGTCCGCCGTCACATGGATCGCGGCCAGGCGCGGCCGGCGGTCGGCCACGGCGGCGGGGTGGCGGCGCATGAGCAGCGCATCGGCCAGGCCGGTCGTTTCGTCGGCCAGCTCTTCGAGGATGCGGCGCATCTCGACCAGCGCCTGCGCATGCGACGGATGGGCGCGCAGGGCGTCGAGGTCGAGCTCGCTGGCGAGCAGCTGGTCGCGCATCTCGAGCACGATGACGAGCATGCCGGCCAGGCGCTGGCGGCGCGGCGTGCGCGGCGATTCGAGCACGATGTCACGCGTGGCCTGCAGCTGGTCGGCCAGCGCGGCCTGCTCACGCAGCAGCTGGCCCAGCAGCGAGGCAGGGGTGTCGCGGATGTCGCGGGTTTCGTCCTGCGGCGTGAACTGGCTGGCCTCGGTGCGCATGAGCGCGGCCAGCGAAAACAGCACGTCGGCGATCGACTGGGTGCGAAAGCGCCCGTTGAGCAGCAGGTTGGCCAGCGTGGCCCACACCACGTACAAGCCGGCGCCCAGACCGAACTCGGTGGTGCGCGCGATGGCGTCGGACAGCCCGGCGGGCGCGGGCGTGGCCATGGAGAAGACCATCGAGAACATCACCGCGATGGCGATGGGAATGCCGCGCTTGCCCCAGGCCATGGCCACGAAGGCCATGAAGGTGGCGGGCACCAGCAGCAGCCCGAGGCGGATCGGTGCGCCGTGCAGCATCTGCACCGCGAAGAACAGCGGCAGGCCGATGAGCGGCGCCGGCAGCATCTGCAAAAACTTGCCGCGGCGCGGGCCGGGCAGGTCGGGCGGCGCCGTGACGATCACGCCGGTGGCGGCGGCCGAGGCGGCCAGGGTGCCCAGCCACAGGTGCACCCCGCCCGAGATCACGAGCAGGCCGAGCGCGACGGTGAGCCCGCTCGCGACGTAGTGGCTCAGCGCAATGCGCAACGCCGCACGAACCCGCGCGGCGGCGCCCGGCCCCGTCATCACTTGGCGGAGGCGTCGCCCTCGGCGGGCGCCTCGCGCTTGATGCGGGTGAGCTTGCGCGGGGCGGCCGGCGCGGCGGGGGCTGCGGCGGCCGGGGCTTCGGCGCTGCCGTCGAGCGGGGCGGCCGTGGCTTCGGTCACGGTGCTGCGGGCGTACAGGTCGACCGAGGCGTCGGCGGGGCTCGACTTGGTCGAGGCCGAGACGGCGCGCACGCGGTCGCTGGCGCGCAGCTTGTCGTCCACGTTGGCGAACTTGGAGTACTTGGCGAGCAGCGGCACCAGCTGGCCGTACACGCGCGGGGCGCCGGCCAGGCATTCGCGCTGGTCGAGGAACTCGGGCTCGCCCGTGAAGTTGCCGATGAGGCCGCCGGCCTCGGTCACCAGCAGCGAGCCGGCGGCCACGTCCCAGGGGTTCAGGCCGGTCTCGAAGAAGCCGTCGGTGAAGCCCGCGGCCACGTAGGCCAGGTCGAGCGCGGCGGCGCCGGGGCGGCGCAGGCCGGCCATGCGGGGCATCATGTCCGCCATGATGGCCAGGTACTGCTTGAAGTTGTCGCCGGTGCGGAACGGGAAGCCGGTGGAAATGAGGCACTCGCTGAGCTTCACGCGCTTGGACACGCGGATGCGGCGCTCGTTCATGTAGGCGCCGCGGCCCTTGGTGGCCGTGAACAGGTCGTTGCGCGACGGGTCGAAGACGACCGCCTGCTCGATCTTGCCGCGCACCGACAGCGCGATCGACACGCAGTAGACCGGGAAGCCGTGGATGAAGTTGGTGGTGCCGTCGAGCGGATCGATGATCCAGACGAATTCGGAGTCCTTGGCGCCGTATTCGGTGCCCGATTCTTCGGCCAGGATGCCGTGCCCCGGGTACGCGCCCAGCAAGGTCTCGATGATGACCTTCTCGCTGGCGTGATCGACTTCGGTGACGAAGTCGTTGACCTGCTTCTGGGAGATGCGCACGGCCTCGACGTCGAGGGCGGCGCGATTGATGATGGCGCCGGCGGCGCGTGCGGCCTTGACGGCCACATTGAGCATGGGATGCAGGTTGGGGGACGACATTCTGGATTGTGAGAAGAACGGGTGGGAGAGGTCCCCAAGAATGCAATCTGGGCGACCCTGCGGTCCGGCGATGCGGGCGGCGAGAATCGGGCATTTTACCGGCTCAGCCCGTTTGTGTCTTCCCCACCCGTCATGCGCACCCGTTTCATCCTCATCCAGACCAGCCACGCCGGCAATGTGGGCGCCGCCGCCCGCGCCATGAAGACCATGGGTTTCGACGACCTGGTGCTGGTGGCGCCCCGGTGGGCCAACGTGCTGCGGCGCGAGGAAACCATCCAGCGCGCCAGCGGCGCCCTGGACGTGCTGAACAACGCCCGCATCGTCGAAACGCTCGATGAAGCCCTCGACGGCGTGACCCACCTGTGCGCCACGGCCATGATCCCGCGCGACTTCGGCCCGCCCACGCGCACGCCGCGCGAGCACCTGGAGCCGCTGGCCACGCAGGGCGACCAGCACGTGGCCTTCCTGTTCGGCTCCGAGCGCTTCGGCATGCGCAACGAGGACGTCTACCGCTGCAACGTGGCCCTGAGCATCCCGACCGACCCGAAGTTCGGCTCGCTGAACCTGGGCGCGGCGATCCAGGTGGTGGCCTACGAATGGCGCCTGGCGCTGGGCGGCTATGGCGTGCGCGAGGCCATCGCCCCGGTGCAGGCGGCCGACGCGCAGGCCGTGGCCGGCATGCTCGACCACTGGGAGCGCTCGCTGGTGGACATCGGCTTTCTCGACCCGGCGGCGCCCAAGAAGCTCATGCCGCGGTTGCAGCAGTTGTTCAATCGCGCGCAGCCCACGCCCGAGGAAATCCACATCCTGCGCGGCATCGCCAAGGCCATGAGCGACGCGACCCGGCCGCCGCGCGACAGCTGAACCGTCACAAAACCCCATCGCGCGTAAGCGAAGACGCCCGGCTTTAGACTGCCCGGCCCCTATCGATATAACGACAACAAAGGCAGCGATGTTCTCTCGACTGCGCGCCGACATCCGGTGCATCCTCGAACGCGACCCGGCCGCCCGCAGCGCCTGGGAAGTGATCACGGTCTACCCCGGCTTCCATGCCGTGGTGCTGCACCGCTGGGCGCACGCCTGTTGGACCCACGGTTTCAAGTGGCCGGCCCGCTTCATCGCGCACTGCGCGCGCGCGTTCACGGGCATCGAGATCCACCCGGCCGCCAAGATCGGCGAGCGCGTGTTCTTCGATCACGCCATGGGCGTGGTGGTGGGCGAAACCGCCGAGATCGGCGACGGCTGCACCATCTACCAGGGCGTGACCTTGGGCGGCACCTCGCTCTACAAGGGCACCAAGCGCCATCCGACGCTGGGCAAGAACGTGGTGGTGAGCGCGGGCGCCAAGGTGCTGGGCGGCTTCGTCGTGGGCGACGGCGCCAAGATCGGCTCCAACGCGGTGGTCATCAAGCCGGTGCCCGCGGGGGCGACCGCGGTGGGCATTCCGGCGCGCATCATCCCGTCGAAAGAGGGCGAGAGCGCCGACGTGGCCGCGCCGCAGAAGTTCTCGGCCTACGGCATCACGCAGGACGACGACCCGCTGAGCCAGGCCATGCGCGGCCTGATCGACAACGCCTCGAGCCAGGAGCACCAGATCGCGCTCCTCTGGCAGGCCATCGAGAAGCTGTCGGCGCAGCCGGGCACCAAGGACTGCGTGCCGGGCGACGCGGCGCGCGGCGAGTCGTTCGAGGCCGACAAGCTGACGCAGCTGATCGGCAAGTAAGAGGCGATCGACCGGCGCCTCAGCCGGCCCGCTTGCCCGGCGCGTGCAGCGTGCCGTGCACGTGCCCCGCGTGCTGGCCGAAGGTCTCGGGTGCGAGCGCGGCGGTGTCCAGCTCCTGCAGGATGCCGCAGGCGCTCGCCGATTCGGGGCCGCCGCACTGCAGGCGCAAGGCCTTCAGCTGCTTTTCGAGCGTCTTCAGCTCGGCGATGCGCGAGGCCACGTGGCCGATGTGGTCGTCCAGCAGCTGGTTCACCTCGCCGCAGTCGTCCTGCGGCGCATCGCGGAATTTCAGCAGGCTGCGGATCTCGTCGAGCGTCATGTCCAGCGAGCGGCAGCGGCGGATGAAGCCCAGGCGCTGCGTGTGCTCGTCGTCGTAGATGCGGTAGTTGCCGTCGGTGCGCGCGGGCGCGGGCAGCAGCTGTTCGCGCTCGTAGTACCGGATGGTTTCGACCGGCGTGTTCGTGGCCTTGGCCAGTTCACCGATTTTCATGATGCGGCATCTCAAGGAAGTGGCAATCAACGGTTGACTCTACACCTGCTTCAGGGTTTCCAATGAATGCATGACGAATCAGAACACCCTGAATCAGCCGGTGCCGCGTGCAGCGCCGCATGACCACGACCATGACCACGGGCACAGCCATGGACATGACCATGGGCACGACCATTCGCACGATCACGCCCCCGCCGCGCCGGCAACGGCCTGCTGCGGCAGCCCCGTATGCGGCAGCACCCCGGCATCGACCGAGCCGGCCGACCTGCCGAAGGGCGCCGTGCTGTTTCGCATTCCCACCATGGACTGCGCGGTGGAAGAGTCCGAGATCCGCCGCGCCCTCGAGCCCGTCGCGGGTGTGAAGGCCCTGCGCTTTCGTTTAAGCGAACGCACGCTGGCCCTCACCACCGAAGACGGCGCGCTGCCCGCCGCGCTCGACGCCATCCGCCAGGCGGGCTTCAAGCCCGAGCCGGTGGCGTCGTCGACGGGGCAGAAGGCCGAGCCCGCGCGCTTCGCCGGCATGTCGACCGGCCTCGCGCGCCTCGTCGCCGCGCTGGTGCTGGCCATCGCGGCCGAGACCGTGTCGTTCCTTGCGCTCGACGGCGTGGGCTTCATGGCCGCCGAGATGGGGCTCGCGCTCGCGGCCATCGCGCTGGCCGGCCTGGACACCTACAAGAAGGGCTTCGCCGCGCTGGTGCGCGGGCGCCTCAACATCAACGCGCTGATGGCCGTCGCCGTCACGGGCGCCTTCATCATCGGCCAGTGGCCCGAGGCCGCGATGGTGATGGCGCTGTACGCCATCGCCGAGCTCATCGAGGCCCGCGCCGTCGACCGCGCGCGCAACGCCATCCAGAGCCTGCTCGCGCTCGCGCCCGAGCAGGCCGAGGTGCGGCAGCCCGACGGCAGCTGGCAGACCGTGCGCGCCGACGCGGTGGCGCTCGATGCCGTGGCCCGCATCCGCCCCGGCGAGCGCGTGCCGCTGGACGGCGTGGTGCTCGAAGGCACCAGCGCCATCGACCAGGCCCCGGTCACGGGCGAGAGCATCCCGGTCGACAAGGCCGCGGGCGACGCGGTGTTTGCCGGCACCATCAACCAGACCGGCGCGCTGGTGTTCCGCGTGACGGCCGTGGCGGCCAACACCACGCTCGCGCGCATCATCCACGCGGTCGAAGAGGCGCAGGGTTCGCGCGCGCCCACGCAGCGTTTCGTCGACCGGTTCGCCGCCATCTACACGCCCACCGTCTTCGTGCTGGCGCTGGCCATCGCGGTGCTCACGCCGTGGCTGCTGGGCTGGACCTGGGTGCAGGCCGTCTACAAGGCGCTGGTGCTGCTGGTCATCGCCTGCCCGTGCGCGCTGGTCATCTCCACGCCCGTGACGGTCGTGAGCGCGCTGGCCTCGGCCGCGCGGCGCGGCATCCTGATCAAGGGCGGCACCTACCTCGAAGAGGCGCGCAAGCTCAAGGCCGTGGCGCTCGACAAGACCGGCACCATCACCGAGGGCAAGCCCAAGCTGGTCGAGTCGGTGTTGATCGACAAGGCGGGCGGCGACGAAGGCGCGGCCTACGCACTGGCCGCCAACATTGCGGGCCGCTCCGACCACCCGGTGTCGAAGGCCATCGCCCAAGGCCTGGGCGGGCCGGTCGAAGAGGTCGGCGACTTCACCGCGCTGCCCGGACGCGGCGTGCAGGCCACGCACGCCGGCCAGACCTACGTGCTGGGCAACCACCGCTTGATCGAGGAGCGCGGCCTGTGCTCGCCGGAACTCGAAGCCGAGCTGAAGCGGCACGAAGAGGCCGGCCGCACCGTGACGCTGCTCGCATCGGACACCTCGGTGCTGGCGCTGTTCGCGGTGGCCGACACCATCAAGCCTTCGTCGCAGGCCGCCGTGGCCGAGCTGCGCGCGCTGGGCGTGACGCCCGTCATGCTCACCGGCGACAACACCGCCACCGCGAAGACCATCGGTGCGCACGCCGGCATCGACGACGTGCGCGGCAACCTGCTGCCCGAAGAAAAGCTCGATGCCATCCAGGCGATGCAGCAACGCTACGGCGCCGTCGCGATGACCGGCGACGGCATCAACGACGCCCCCGCGCTCGCCAGGGCCGACATCGGCTTCGCCATGGGCGGCGCCGGCACCGACACCGCAATGGAAGCGGCCGACGTGGTCATCATGAACGACGACCTGCGCCGCATCCCCGAGACCATCCGCCTGTCGCGCCGCGCGCACGCGGTGCTGTGGCAGAACATCACCCTCGCACTCGGCATCAAGGGCGTGTTCTTCGTGCTCGCGGTGTTCGGCAGCGCGACCATGTGGATGGCGGTGTTCGCCGACATGGGGGCGAGCCTGCTGGTGGTGGCGAACGGGTTGCGGTTGATGCGGACCGAAAAGTGAGCGCGCTACGTCCCGTTGCTTGAGGACGTGTCAGGCGGGGCCTGGCGGGCCTCGAGCGCGGCGGCGATGCGTTCGAGGTTGGCGTTCATGCGCCGCGTTTCGACGATGTGATCCGACAGATAGTGGCGCACCTCTTCGATGTACTGGCCTTGTTTCAGGCCGCCGCTGCGGCGCATGAAGAAAATCCAGACACCGATGAGCAGCAGCATGGGGCCCCAGCTGATGACGAGTTCGACAAAGGTTCGCATGGTTCTCCCGAAGGCGTGAGAGGTGATGAAAGGGAAGTCGGCGCACAGCCGCGACGCAGGTTAGCGCAAGGTGGTCGGTCGCCGGCATCAGCGGCGCGCAGAACTCACTAACATCGGGCGACTTTTCCGTCTTCACGACTTCCCCGCCCATGTCCGTCACCACCCTCCTGCTGCAACTCGTCGTCATCCTCACCACCGCGCGCCTGTGCGGCTGGGTGCTGCGCCATGTGGGGCAGCCGAGCGTGGTGGGGGAGATGGCGGCGGGGCTGATGCTCGGGCCGGCGGTCATGGGGCTGCTGTTCCCGTCGCTGCATGCGCAGCTGTTCGCCAAGGAGTCGCTGCAGGGGCTGTCGTCGCTGGCGACGGTGGGGCTGGTGCTGTTCATGTTCGTGGTGGGCCTGGAGCTGCGGGCCACGCGCAACATGCGCGCGCAGCTGCAGGCGGCCGGCGCGGTGGGCGTGCTCAGCGTGCTGGTGCCGCTGGTGCTGGGCCTGGCGATCTCGCCGGCGCTGCATCCCACGCTCGCGCCGGCCGGCGTGGGCTTCTGGCCCTTCGCGCTGTTCATGGCGGCGGCGCTGTCAATCACGGCCTTCCCGGTGATGGCGCGCATCCTGAAAGACCGCGGCATGACGCGCACGCCCTTCGGCCAGCTCTCGCTGAGCGCGGCGGCGGTGGTCGACGTGTTCGCGTGGATCCTGCTGGCCTTCGTGGTCGCGCTGGTGGGCACCAGTGACGGCTATGCGGGCCTGATCAAGATCACGGTCGGCGTGGTGGTGATGCTCACGGTGCTGTTCCTCGGGCTGAAGCCGGCCTTTGCGTGGCTGCTGCGCGTGAAGGCGCCCGACGGCGAGCCGTCGACCACGCTGATGGCCGCGCTGATGATCGGCCTGCTGGTCACGGCGCTGCTGACCGAGTGGCTGCACCTGCACGCGGTGTTCGGCGCCTTCCTGTTCGGCGCCTGCCTGCCGCGCGACGACCGCCTGCTGCGCTCGCTGAGCGAGCGCATCGAGCCGATTTCCATCGTGGTGCTGATGCCGCTGTTCTTCGCGCTCGCGGGGCTGGGCACCACGGCCAACGCGTTCTCGGGCGCCAGCCTGGGCGCGATGCTGCTGATCGTGGGCGTGGCCACCGTGGGCAAGATCGCGGGCGGCGCGGCCGGCGCGCGCATCGCCGGCTACAGCTGGCGCGACAGCCTGGCCACCGGCTCGCTCATGAACGCGCGCGGGCTGATGGAGCTCATCGTCATCAAGATCGGCCTGGACGTCGGCCTGATCGGCCCCGAGCTCTTCACGATGCTGCTGGTGATGGCGCTGGCCACCACCGCGATGACCGGGCCGCTGATGACGCTGTGCGTCGGCCGCAAGCCGAAGCCCGCCGAGACGGCGGCGCACGCCGAACCCTGAACCCCTTCAGCCGCCGCGGCGCACGCTGAACCCGATGCGCGTCTCGCCGCCCTGGCTCGACGCGAACACCTGTCCGCCGTGCATGCGCGCGATCGCCTCGACGATCGACAGCCCCAGCCCGTGGTGGCGCGTGGAGCCGTCGCGCGCCTGGGCCGCGCGGTAGAAGCGCTCGAACAGGCGTGGCAGGGCCTCCGGGTCGATCGGCGCGCCGCGGTTGATCACGGCGATGGTGTGGTGTTCCCCGCCAGGGGCGGCCGCGATCTCGATGCGCAGCGTCGAGGCCGGTTCGGCAAAGCGGATCGCGTTGCCCAGCAGGTTGAAGAGGGCGCGTCGGATCAACCCCGCGTCCACCTCGGCCACGGCCTCGCCATGCACTTCGGCGCGCAGGCCGGCCTCGTCGAGCATGGCGTCGTAGAAGTCGATCACGTCGCGCGCTTGCTCCGCCAGGCTCACCGGGGCCATCGAGCGTGCCGAGGTGCCGCGGTCGGCCTTGGAGAGAAACAGCATGTCGGTCACGATGCCCGACAGCCGACCCATCTCCTCGAGGTTGGAGGCCAGCACGGCCTGCAGCTCCTCGTTGCTGCGCGGGCGCGTGAGCGCCACCTCGGTCGAGCCGAGCAGGTTGGCCAGCGGCGTGCGCAGCTCGTGCGCCACGTCGGCGTTGAACGACTCCAGCTGCACGTAGGCGCGCTGCACCCGTGCCAGCAGCGCGTTGAACTGCGTGATCCAGGGCCGCAGCTCCTGCGCGAAGGCGCCGGGGTCGATCGACTGGTGGACGTGGTCGGGCGTGATGGCCGCGGTGCGCTCGGCCAGCGCCTTCAGCGGCCGCAGCCCGCGCCGCACCAGCCACATGCCGGTGAGCGACACCAGCGCCGTGCCCAGCACCACCGCGCCCAGCAGCGTCCAGGCCAGGCGTTCGAGCAGCCGCGAGTCCTGCGCGATGTTCACGCCGACCTGCACCGACAGGTCGGTGTGGAAGTCGCCGTTCTGCCAGGGCACGACGATGGCGCGCCGCAGCCAGCGGCCCTGCGGCGGCGGCGTGGACTGGAACAGCGGCTTGCCGGCGTTGGCGATCGACAGGGTCACGTCGTCCTGCATCGAGAAGAAGTCGTCGAGCTTGTGGCGCAGAAAGACGAGGTCGCCGCCTTTCTCGGCCTCCTTGAGCAGGTGCTCGACGAGCACCGTCTTCTGGTCGAGCGCATCGCGCTGCTTGGCGCCGAAGCTCCAGGCGGTCACGAGGTAGATCGCCAGGCAGATGATGCTCAGGCCGGACAGCGTCTGCGCGGCGAACCAGAACGAGAGCCGGCTCTGGATCGAATGCGGCTTCGGGCTCATGCCCAGGAGCGGTCTTCGAGTACGTAGCCCATGCCGCGAACGGTGTGCAGCAGCTTCACGTCGAAGGGATCGTCGATCTTGCTGCGCAGGCGGCGGATCGCCACCTCGACCACGTTGGTGTCGCTGTCGAAGTTCATGTCCCACACCTGCTCGGCGAGCGTGGAGCGCGACAAAATCTGCCCGCGCCGGCGCAGCAGCACCACCAGCAGCGTGAACTCCTTGGCCGTGAGGTCCAGCCGCGTGCGGTTGCGCATGCACTTGCGGCTCACCAGGTCCAGCTCCAGGTCGGCCAGTCGCAGCACCGTGGGCTCCTGCGTCTTGCCGCGCCGCAGCAGCGCCTGCACGCGCGCCAGCAGCTCCGAGAAGGAGAAGGGCTTCACCAGGTAGTCGTCGGCGCCTTGCTGCAGGCCCTGCACGCGGTCTTCGACCTTGTCGCGCGCGGTGAGCACCAGCACGGGCACGTTCTTCGTGCGGCGAATGGCCTGCAGCACGGCAAAGCCGTCGATGCCCGGCAGCATCACGTCCAGCAGCACGAGCGCGTAGTCGCCCTCGGTGGCGAGGTAGCGGCCTTCGATGCCATCGCGGGCGATGTCAACCACGTAGCCGTTCTCTTCCAGCCCCTTTTTCAGGTAATCGCCCAGTTTGGGTTCGTCTTCGATGACAAGAATTCGCATGGTACGGATCGTACCCAAGGCCTTTCGAGACGCTGGTTACGATTTAGTAATCCTATTGAAGGACAAAGCGCCGACACGCTGTCGTACAGTGGGCCGGGCCCTCGGTTCGCAGGGCTTTTCATGGTCGGCGCGCCACGCCCCGTCGATATACTTTTGTCAACAATGCGCCGCTGGCTCCTGATTTTCCTGCTGTTTCTCTTGCCTTTCCAGTACAGCTGGGCGGTGTCGGCCGCCTATTGCCTGCACGAAGGCGACAAGAGCAACGGCCACTGGGGCCACCACGAGGACGAGCCGCGCGGCACCGATCGCACCCACGCGGGCGACGGCGCCAAGAAAGACAGCACCCGCCAGCCCAACGCGGCGGTCGGCCATTGCATCGTTGCCCACTTCGGGCAGGCCCAGCACGCGGACACCGCCGCCGCGCTGCCGGTCGAATCGCCCATCGCCTCGCAGGCGCTGCGCGCCGCTTCCACCGAACGCTTCGCCTCGCACATCGCCGAAGTGCCGGTGCGCCCCGACTGGTTGCTCTCCGCCTGATTCGGCGAGAGCACAGCCCCTTTTTCTTTTTCTGATCTCACTCATCAGCTGAGCGCTCCTCGCCGAATTCGTCCGTCCGTTGTTTCGCAACCCAGGAGAATTCGATGCGCACGCTTTTCGTGCCGCTGGCCGTGTTGGCCTTGGCGGTACCCCCGGCCTTTTCACAGCAGATCCCGCAGGCGGCCGGTCCCTCGTCGTCCCTGTCGGCACCCGCCCGCACGCTGGAGCCCGAAGGCCCGCTGACCCTGCGCGCCGCCGTGGCGCTGGCGCTGCAGGCCAACCCGGGCCTGTCGGCCGCGCGCCATGAGCAGGCCGCCGCCGACGGCGCCGTGGTGCAGGCCGGCGCCTGGCCCAACCCCACGCTCGACACGCAGCTGGAAGACCTGCGCCGCAACAACCGCACGACCACGCTGCAGCTGAGCCAGCCCCTGGAGCTGGGCGGCAAGCGCGCCGCGCGCGTCACGGCGGCCGAGCGTGCGCGCGACCAGGCGGCGTCGGCGCTGTCGGCGCGGCGCGCCGAACTGCGCGCCGCGGCCGTCACCGCCTTCTTCGACGTACTGACCGCGCAGGAGCGCCTGCGCCTGGCGCAAGACTCGGTGGGGCTCGCGCAGATCGCCACCCGCGCCGCGGCCAACCGCGTGGCGGCCGGCAAGGTGTCGCCGCTCGAAGAAACCAAGGCGCGCGTGGCCGAGGCCGGCATCCGCGTCGAACTGCTGCAGGCCGAAGGCACGCTGCGCGCGTCGCGCCAGCTGCTGGCCGCGCTGTGGGGCAACCCGGCGCCGCGCTTCACGCAGGTGGACGGCGCGGTCGACCAACTGCCCGCCCAGGCCGCCGCGCCCGAGGTGGCGCGCCGCCTGCCCGATGCGCCCGTGCTGCGCCAGGCCCGGCTCGAGGTCGAGCGCCGCCGCGCGCTGAGCGACCTGGAGCAGGCCAAGCGCATTCCCGACGTGACCGTGTCGCTCGGCGTCAAGCGCGTGCCGGCATCGGAAGGCGAGGGCGGCGAGGCCGTGAGCAGCAGCCGGCGCAACCAGGTGGTGGTGGGCCTGTCGGTGCCGCTGCCGATCTTCGACACCAACCGCGGCAACATCGCCGAAGCGCTGAGCCGCGAAGACAAGGCGCGCGACGAACTCGCCGCCGCCGAGCTGCAACTGGGCGCCGACGTGGCCCAGGCCAGCGAGCGCCTGCGCTCGGCGCGCGCCACCGCCGAGACGCTGCAGCGCGACGCACTGCCCGGTGCCGAGACCGCCTACCGCGCCGCCACCAAGGGCTTCGAGCTGGGCAAGTTCAGCTTTCTCGAAGCGCTCGACGCACAGCGCACGCTGTTCCAGGTGCGCAACCAGTACCTCGTCGCGCTGGCCGAAGCACACCGCGCGGCCGGCGAGCTCGACCGCCTGCTGGGCACGGAGGGCGATGACATCGCCTCGAACGCGACGCCGAACGTGCCGCCGATCGCGCGCTGAAGAAGAACACCGAACCGATTCCGACCATGACCACACCACACAACCGCACCACGTCCTCCGGCCGCAAGCAGTGGATCGCCATTGCCGCCGTTTTGCTCGCCGGCCTCGTTGCCGGCGCGCTCATCCTGCGCACCGCGCCGTCCAAGCCCGAGGCGGGCGGCCACTCGGAGTCCGCCGGCCATGCCGACGGCGAGCACCACGAGGAAGACAAGGGCCACGCCAAGGGCAAGGAAGATGACCACGGCCATTCGCATGACGAAGGCCATGGCGACAAGGAACACCACGCGGAAGAAGGCAAGGATGCCGGCAAGGACGCAGGCAAGGAAACGCCTGCATCGGCAGAGCCGCAGAAGGCCGCCGCCAACGCCCACAAGGAAGACGAAGAAAAGATCCCCTTCACCGACGAACAGGTCAAGGCCGCCGGCATCGCGATCGACAGCGTCGGTCCGGCGCGCATCAAGACGTCGCTGCAGCTGCCCGGCGAGATCAAGTTCAACGAAGACCGCACGGCCCACGTGGTGCCGCGCGTGGCGGGCGTGGTCGACAGCGTGTCGGCCAACCTGGGCCAGGAGGTCAAGCGCGGCCAGGTGCTGGCCGTGATCTCCAGCCCCGCGCTGTCGGAGCAGCGCAGCGAGCTGCAGACGGCGCAGCGCCGGCTGGCGCTGGCACGCACGACGCACGACCGCGAGAAGAAGCTGTGGGAAGAAAAGATCTCCCCGCAGCAGGACTACCTGCAGGCCGAGCAGGCCATGCAGGAGGCGCAGATCGCCGTGGCCAACGCCAACCAGAAGCTGCTGGCGCTGGGCGCCACGCCCGGCTCGTCGGCGCTGGGCCGCTACGAGCTGCGCGCACCCTTCGACGGCATGGTGGTCGAAAAGCACATCTCGCTGGGCGAATCGGTGGGCGAGGCGGTCAACGTGTTCACCATTTCCGACCTGTCCACCGTGTGGGCCGAGATCAGCGTGCCCGCCAGCAACCTGAACCTGGTGCGCATCGGCGAGGCCGTGACCATCCGCGCCGGCGCCTTCGACCAGGCCGCGCGCGGCACCGTGTCGTACGTGGGCTCGCTGCTGGGCGCACAGACACGCACCGCCACCGCGCGCGTCACGCTCACCAACCCGCAGCGCACCTGGCGCCCGGGCCTGTTCGTGAACGTGGAGCTGGTGGCATCGGAGGCCGATGCACCCGTCACCGTGTCGGCCGAAGCCGTGCAGACCGTGGACGACCAGCCCACCGTGTTCCTGCGCGTGCCCGGCGGCTTTGTGCCGCAGCACGTGAAGACCGGCCGCAGCGACGGCCAGCGCATCGAGATCGTGGGCGGCCTGAAGCCCGGCGCGGCCTATGCGGCCAGCGGCAGCTTCGTCGTGAAGTCGCAGCAGGGCAAGAGCTCGGCCACGCACACCCACTGAGGACGACCGCATGTTCGAACGCATCATCCGCTTCTCGATCGAGCAGCGCTGGCTGATCCTGCTGGCCGTGCTCGGCATGGCGGCGCTCGGCGTCTTCAGCTACCAGAAGCTGCCCATCGACGCCGTGCCCGACATCACCAACGTGCAGGTGCAGATCAACACGTCCGCGCCCGGCTACTCGCCGCTCGAAGCCGAGCAGCGCGTAACGTACCCCATCGAGACCGTCATGGCCGGCCTGCCGGGCCTGCAGCAGACCCGCTCGCTGTCGCGCTATGGCCTGTCGCAGGTCACGGTGATCTTCAAGGACGGCACCGACATCTACTTTGCGCGCCAGCTCGTCAACGAGCGCATCCAGTCGGCGCGCGAGAGCATGCCGCCCGGCGTGTCGCCGGTGATCGGGCCCATCTCGACCGGCCTGGGCGAGATCTACCTATGGACCGTCGAGACGGAAGAGGGCGCGAAAAAGGCCGACGGCAAGCCCTACACGCCGACCGACCTGCGAGAGATCCAGGACTGGATCATCAAGCCGCAGCTGCGCAACGTGCCCGGCGTGACCGAGATCAACTCCATCGGCGGCTACGCCAAGGAGTTCCAGATCGCACCCGACCCCGCCAAGCTCCTGGCGCACGGCCTCACGATGACCGACCTGGTCACCGCGCTGGAGCGCAACAACGCCAACGTGGGCGCGGGCTACATCGAGAAGCGCGGCGAGCAGTACCTCATTCGCGCGCCCGGGCAGGTGAAGTCGGTGGAAGACATCGGCAACGTGATCCTGGGCAATGCCGGCGGCATTCCGCTGCGCGTGTCCGACGTGGCCGAGGTCGGCATCGGCCAGGAGCTGCGCACCGGCGCCGCCACCGACAACGGCCGCGAGGTGGTGCTGGGCACAGTGTTCATGCTCATCGGCGAGAACAGCCGCACCGTCTCGCAGGCGGTCGACAAGAAGATGCAGGAGATCAACCGCACGCTGCCCGCGGGCGTGAAGGCCGTGACGGTGTACGACCGCACGGTGCTGGTCGACAAGGCCATCGCCACCGTGAAGAAGAACCTCTTCGAGGGCGCGGTGCTGGTGGTGGCGATCCTGTTCCTGTTCTTGGGCAACATCCGCGCGGCCATCATCACCGCGACGGTGATCCCGCTGTCGATGCTCTTCACCTTCACCGGCATGGTGAACCAGAAGGTCAGCGCCAACCTCATGAGCCTGGGCGCGCTCGACTTCGGCATCATCATCGACGGCGCCGTGGTGATCGTGGAGAACTGCGTGCGGCGCCTGGCGCATGCGCAGGAGAAACACGGCAGGGCGCTCACGCGCAGCGAGCGTTTTCATGAAGTGTTCGCGGCCTCGCAGGAGGCGCGCCGGCCGCTGCTGTTCGGCCAGCTCATCATCATGATCGTGTACCTGCCGATCTTTGCGCTCACCGGCGTCGAGGGCAAGCTGTTTCACCCGATGGCCTTCACCGTGGTGATTGCGCTGCTGGGCGCAATGATTTTGTCGATCACCTTCATCCCGGCCGCCGTGGCGCTGTTCATCGGCAACAAGGTCGCCGAGAAGGAAAACCGTCTCATGCTGTGGGCCAAGCGCGGCTACGCGCCGCTGCTGTCGCGCGCGATGAATGCCAAGCCGCTGGTCATCACCACGGCGGTGGTGGCCGTGGTGCTGTCGGGCCTGCTGGCCACGCGCCTGGGCACCGAGTTCGTGCCCAGCCTGAGCGAAGGCGACTTCGCTATCCAGGCGCTGCGCATCCCGGGCACCAGCCTCACGCAGTCGGTCGAGATGCAAAAGCAGCTCGAGCGCACGCTGAAAGACAAGTTCCCCGAGATCGAGCGCGTGTTCGCGCGCACCGGCACGGCCGAGATCGCGTCCGACCCGATGCCACCGAACATCTCCGACGGCTACATCATGCTCAAGCCCGAGAGCGAATGGCCCAAGCCGAAGCGCACGCGGCCCGAGCTGCTGGCCGCCGTGCAGGAAGAGGTCGAGAAGCTGCCGGGCAACAACTACGAGTTCTCGCAACCGATCCAGCTGCGCTTCAACGAGCTGATCTCGGGCGTGCGCAGCGACGTGGCCGTGAAGATCTTCGGCGACGACATGGACGTGCTCAACCAGACGGCCGCGCAGGTGTCGAACGCGCTGGGCAAGGTGCCCGGCGCCGCCGAGGTGAAGGTGGAGCAGACCACCGGCCTGCCCATGCTCACCGTGAACATCGACCGCCAGAAGACCGCGCGCTACGGCCTGAACGTGGGCGACGTGCAGGACGCTATCTCGACCGCCGTGGGCGGGCGCGAGGCCGGCACGCTCTTCGACGGCGACCGCCGCTTCGACATCCTCGTGCGCCTGCCCGAGACCCTGCGCACCGACCTGGACGCCATCCGCCGGCTGCCGATCGCGCTGCCCAAGGGTGCGGGCGGCGAAGGCCTGCGCACCAGCTTCATCCCGCTGGGCGAGGTGGCCACGCTCGACCTCGCGCCCGGCCCCAACCAGGTCAGCCGCGAAGACGGCAAGCGCCGCATCGTGGTGAGCGCCAACGTGCGCGGGCGCGACCTCGGCTCCTTCGTGGCCGAGGCCGAGGAGGCCATGCGCGCCGTGCGCATTCCGCCGGGCTACTGGACCGTGTGGGGCGGCCAGTACGAGAACCTGGCCTCGGCCACGCAGCGGCTGCAGGTGGTGGTGCCCGTGTCGCTGCTGCTGGTGTTCACGCTGCTGTTCGCGATGTTCGGCAACCTGAAGGACGGGCTGCTGGTGTTCACCGGCATTCCGTTCGCGCTCACGGGCGGCATCGTCGCGCTGTGGCTGCGCGGCATTCCGCTGTCGATCTCGGCGGCCGTGGGCTTCATTGCGCTGTCGGGCGTGGCCGTGCTCAACGGGCTGGTGATGATCTCGTTCATCCGCAACCTGCGCGAAGGCGGCCTGCCGCTGGACGAAGCAATTCGCGAAGGCGCGCTCACGCGGCTGCGCCCCGTGCTCATGACCGCGCTGGTGGCCTCGCTGGGCTTCGTGCCCATGGCCATCGCCACCGGCACGGGCGCGGAAGTGCAGCGCCCGCTGGCCACCGTGGTCATCGGCGGTATCCTGTCGTCGACCGCGCTGACGCTGCTGGTGTTGCCGCTGCTGTACCGCATCGCGCACCGGCGCGATGAAGACGAGGTGCAGGAAGCCAATGCAGAGCAGCAACACGGCGCGCCCCTCGATCCCGCACTGCAAGGTTCCCATGGCCCATGAGCATTCACACGCCACAGCCGTTGCTGGTGGCAACGAGAAGGCGCTGCGCTGGGCGCTGGCGCTGACCTCGACCTACCTCGTCGCCGAGGTGATCGGCGGGCTGGTGTCGGGCAGCCTGGCGCTGCTGTCCGACGCGGCCCACATGGCCACCGACACCGTGGCGCTGGCCATCTCGCTGGCCGCCATCTGGCTGGGCAAGCGGCCGGCGGACAAGCGCCGCACCTTCGGCTACTACCGCTTCGAGATCCTGGCGGCCGTGGTCAATGCGGTGCTGCTGTTCTTCGTGGCGATCTACGTGCTCTACGAGGCGTACCGGCGCATCTCGCAGCCGGCCGAGATCCAGTCGACCATGATGCTGCTCGTGGCCATCGGCGGCCTGGTGGTCAACCTCATCGGCATGCGCCTGCTGGCCAGCGGCAAGGACGAGAGCCTCAATGTGAAGGGCGCCTACCTCGAGGTGTGGGCCGACATGCTGGGCTCCGTCGGCGTGATCGCGGGCGCGCTCGTCATCCGTTTCACGGGCTGGGCCTGGGTCGACTCGGTGATCGCCGTCGCCATCGGCCTGTGGGTGCTGCCGCGCACCTGGCGCCTCTTGCGCGAGAGCCTCAACGTGCTGCTCGAAGGCGTGCCCGACGAGATCGACCTGCCCGAGGTCGAGCGCGCGCTGCAGGCGCAACCGGGCGTGGCCGGCCTGCACGACCTGCATGTGTGGGCGCTGTCCAGCGGCAAGGTGAGCCTGAGCGTGCACGTGGTGTGCACGCCCGACGTGGTCGACCTGGCACCGCTGATGCTGCAGCTGCGCGGCCTGCTGGCCGAGACGTTCGACATTCACCACTCGACCGTGCAGGTGGAGCGGGTGCCTTGCGAGCAGGCGGGGGAGATCCATGGGTTCGGGCCTGCGGTGACGGCGGGCTGACGCAAGGGCAGGCACAACAACAAAAAACGCGACAGTCGCACGGGGCAACTGTCGCGTTGGGGGCGGCGCCGATGGGGCGCCGCGTGGCCTGCCTGCAGGCTTAGAGGATGGTCACGTGGACCTTGTCCTCGACCAGCAGCTCGGCGGTGCCGGCGAGGTTGGTGTAGACGCTGTAGGTCACGCCGCCGACCGTGGCTGCATTGCCCAGGGTCCAGCCGTCGTCGCCGCCGAGCAGGTTCACATCGCCGTTGGCGCCGTTGACCAACATCTGCACCTTGCCGTCAGCCGTGACCATGTCGCGTGCGCCACCGGCCAGCAGGTCTTGCGCGCTCAGCGCGAGGGTGTTGCCGCCTGCGCCCAGGTCGAACTTCTCGAAGCCCTGGAGCTTTGCGCCGAGCGCCGACAGGTCGATGTGCATGGCCTTGCCGTCCATCACCAGGGTGTCGATGCCAAGACCGCCTTCAACGCGCTCGAAGTCGCCGCTGTTGATGCGGACCGTGTCGTCGCCCGAGCCACCGTGCACCGTGTCGCCCGTGCCGACGTTGGTGAAGGTGTCGTTGCCGGCGCCGCCGCTCAGGCGATCGGCGAAGCCGAGCCTGGCGATGAGCGTGTCGTCGCCGTGGGTGTAGCCCTGGGTCGAGTGGCTCAGCACCTCGTCATCGGGGAGTGCGTCCGGCATGGCATCCGACGGTGCTTCGAACGCGCCGACCGCACCGACCAGCGTCGAGTTGGTGACCTTGACGGTCACGCCTTGCTGCACCAGCAGCTCGGCGCCGAGCGACGAGTGCTGGTAGCCGTCGTACACGACGCCGCCCAGCGTGATCACGCCGACCTTCTTTACCCAGTCGCCCTGGTCGATGCCGCCGGCCAGCAGGTCGCTCAGGTTCACGATGTCGTCGGAACTGCCCTTGATCATCATCTGCACGCGGCTCTTGTCTCCCTTGTAGAACAGGTCGACGCCGCCGTTGTTCAGCACCTCGGCCAGCGACAGCGTCAGCGTGTTGTAGTAGCTGCCCGTGATGTCGATGACCTCGATGGAGCTGAGTTTGCCTCCCACCTTGGTCAGGTCGAGAACGTGCGCGTAGCCCTCGAGCTTCAGCGTGTCGATGCCGCTGCCGCCATGGATACCCGCCGTGGCCTGGTTGAAGTAGGTCGTGGCGCTGACCGACAGCGACACCACGTCGTTGCCTGTGCCGCCGTGGAAGGTCTCGGGTGCGTACTCGATCAGGTTCGGGTCGCGCGTTTCCGCCACGTGGTTCACCACCTGCTGGCTGAACGCATCGAGCGTCACGCTCGGGCTCAGCGAGATGACCTTGAACGAGCCGATGTCCACCAGTTCGGCCGAGGTGTAGGTGAACACCTTGGTATGGCGCGCGTCGGTGCCGCCGATGAAGTTCTCGGTATGAATCAGATTGCCCTTGACGTCGAACACCTGGATCTGCGCGCCCATGGCGTTGTCGATGCCGGTCAGGCGCAGCGTGAAGTAGTTGGCCGGCTTGTCCAGCGTGAACACCGCGTTGGCCTGCGTGGCGTCGCTCAGGGTCAGACCGGCCAGCGTCGTCGTCGTCGCGGCCTTGTAGCTCAGGCTGCCGGTGGTCGTGACCTTGAAGCCGGTGCCGGTGTACACGTCGCCCACCGGTGCCTTCTGCAAGGTGTCGCCCACTGTCGAGGTGGTGAACGTCCCCACGACCTGGTACGGGTTCGACACGGCACCGATGGCGCCAGCGTGACCTCGCGCTCGACCACCGGGCTGCTGTGCCCCTGTCGCCGACGACGGCTTCACCCAGCGCATGGGTGCCGGTGCTGTCCCGGACCATCACCGTGACGGTGTGGCCGGGCTGGCCGGTGCTCGTGCCGGTGAGCAGCGGGCGGGTGTCGTCGGTGGTCTTGCCGGCGGCCACGTTGCCGGTGATGCCGCCCGCGGTGTCGAGGACGCCGGTGATGGACAGCTTGCTGGCGTTGGGTGGCGTGACGTCGATCTCGAAATTGAACGGGCCCGAAGGTTCGCTCTCGTTGCCAGCGGGGTCGCGCGCCACGATGGTGATGGCGTGATGGCCTTCGCTCATGTCGGTCGACGGCGTGAAGGCCCATTGGCCGTCGTCGTCCACGACGGTCTGGCCGATCTCGACGCCGTGGTTCCTGATGAGGATGGTGTCGCCCGGCGTGCCTTGGCCCTGGAACTCGGGTTGGCGATCGTCCGTGACGCCGCCGGAGGCGAGGGTGCCCATGATGTCGCCTGCGTCGTCGATGACGCTGTCCATGGTGGGAGGCTGTGGTGCGAAGACCTGTGCGCGTGCTGTCTGGTCGATGCTCGGGTTGTCGACGAAGACGTTTGCCTTTTTGGATGCCATGCAGTTCCTATGCTCTGAAAGGGGAAGAAAGATCGGATCGGGCAGCGAATTCACGCTGTTCGATCCGGCGGCCCGGGCGTCAGGAACTCTAGGAAGGACAGGGGAGCGGAACCATCGGACGGGTCCGATAAAAGCCAAGGCGAGCGATGCGGGCGCGAGCGCACCCCTCGCGCATCGGCGAAGCAAGATGTGTCTTCGGTGGTGAATGCCGCCGCGCGAGAACCGGCGGCAGGCAGGCCCGTGGGGCCTGCGCCTCAGCGTGCGGCGCGAACGGCCGACTTGGGCCGGAAGGCCTTGCAGACCGTGTCGTCGGTCTCGAGGTACGGCCCGCCGATCAGGTCGATGCAGTAGGGCACGGCGGCGAAGATGCCGGGCACGAGCTGCGTGCCGTCGGCGTCCTTCAGCCCTTCGAGCGTCTCGGCGATCGACTTGGGCTGGCCCGGCAGGTTGATGATGAGGCTCTGGTCGCGGATGACGGCCACCTGCCGCGAGAGGATGGCGGTCGGCACGAAGCGCAGGCTGATCTGGCGCATCTGTTCGCCGAAGCCGGGCATTTCCTTGTGGGCCACGGCCAGCGTGGCCTCGGGCGTCACGTCGCGCAGCGCGGGGCCGGTGCCGCCGGTGGTGAGCACGAGCGAGCAGCCGGCATCGACCAGCTCGATGAGCGTGGCGCTGATGCGGTCGGCCTCGTCGGGGATCAGGCGGGCTTCAAATTCGAGGGGGTTCTTCAGCGCGCGGCCCAGCCAGTCCTTGAGCGCGGGCAGGCCCTTGTCTTCGTAGGTGCCGCTGGAGGCGCGGTCGCTGATGGAGACGATGCCGATGCGGACCGCGTCGAAGCCACTTTCGCTCATGCGTCTTCTTCCCGGTCTTGCGCCGCAGCCGCTTCGGCGTGATCGTCGCCGCCGTGCACCGCGAGTTGCGCGCGCACGAGCTGGAAGATCTCGCGGTAGGCCTTGCCCTGGCGCGGTGCTTCGCCGGCGGGGCCGGACTTCAGGTCCTTGCGGGCCTGGCGCACGAGGGCGCGCAGCTGCTGGGAGTCGGTGGCGGGGTGGGTTTCGATCCAGCCGCCGAGGGCGTCGTCGTCGGCAATCAGGCGTTCGCGCCAGCGTTCGGCCTCGTGCAGCGCGGCGGCTTCGGCGGCCGGCACGGTGTTCTGCTCGGTCAGCGCCTGCTTCACGGCCTCGAGCACCTCGGGGTCGAGGGCGCGCATGAGCTTGCCGATGAACTGCATCTGGCGGCGCTTGCCCTCGAAATTGGTGATGCGTTTCGCCTCGGCGATGGCATCGACCAGTTTCTCGCTCAGCGGGAGGGCGTCGAACAGGCCGGCACGCAGGGTGAGCAATTCTTCGCCCAGTTTCTGCAGTTCGGCGCTCTCGCGCTTGAGTTCGGTGCGGCTGGCTTCGTCGGTGCCGCCCTTGAGCTCGCGCTTGAGCTCCAGGTCGAGTTCGCTGCCTTCGGCAACGAAGTGGCCACGGACGAAATAGCCTTTTTTGGGTTTGCGGGACATGGGGTGGATTCTGGGCCGCGCCGTGCGGCGCTGCAACGCGCACAGGGGGCGCGGAAGGGAAAACGTGAAACAGGGGGCGCAAGTATCATAGCCACCACATGACGACATCCTCCTCGCGCGCCGATTCCGGCTTCGCCTACAGCCGCTCCTTCTTCGAAAACCTGGTCGATTCGGCCCTGGCCCACGCCAAAAAGCTCGGGGCCACCGACGCCGGCGCCGAGGCCTCCGAGGGCTGCGGCCTGAGCGTCTCGGTGCGCAAGGGCGAGCTCGAGAACGTTGAGCGCAACCGCGACAAGTCGCTGGGCATCACGGTCTACGTGGGCCACCGCCGCGGCAACGCCAGCACCTCCGACTTTTCCGAGGCGGCCATCCAGCAGACCGCCGCAGCCGCCTACGACATCGCCCGCTTCACGGCCGAAGACCCGGTGAGCGGCCTGCCCGACGAGGCAGACATTTCCAAGGACCACCCCGAGCTCGACCTGTTCCACCCCTGGGACGTGACCAGCGAACAGGCCGCGGCCATGGCGCTGGAGTGCGAGGCGGCGGCGCTGTCGACCGACAAGCGCATCACCAACAGCGAAGGCGCCGGCGTCTCGGCGCAGCAGAGCCATTTCTTCAGCGCCCACACGCACGGCTTCCGCGGCGGCTACGCCAGCTCGCGGCACTCGATTTCGGTGGCGCCCATCGCCGGCAAGGGCGACGGCATGCAGCGCGACGCCTGGTACAGCTCGATGCGCTCGGCCGACGAACTGGCCAGCCCGCAGGCCGTGGGCCGCTACGCCGCCGAACGCGCGCTCAGCCGCCTGAAGTCGCGCAAGATCAAGACCACCGAATGCCCGGTGCTGTTCGAGTCGCCGCTGGCCGTGGGCCTGCTGGGCGGGCTGGTGCAGGCCGTGAGCGGCGGGGCGCTGTACCGCAAGAGCACCTTCCTGCTCGACTCGCTGGGCAAGCCGGTGCTGCCCAAGCACGTCGACGTGGCCGAAGACCCGCACGTGCTGCGCGGCAAGGGCAGCTCGCCCTTCGACGACGAAGGCGTGATCACCCGCGCCCGCAAGGTGGTCGATGCCGGCCGCCTCGAAGGCTACTTTCTGTCGACCTACTCGGCGCGCAAGCTGGGCATGAAGACCACCGGCAACGCTGGCGGCTCGCACAACCTGACGCTGAGTTCGCGCCTCACGAAGCACGGCGACGACCTCGACGCCATGCTCGCCAAGCTCGGCACCGGCCTGTTCGTGATCGAGCTGATGGGGCAGGGCGTCAACTACGTGACAGGCGACTATTCGCGCGGCGCCAGCGGTTTCTGGGTGGAAAACGGCCGCATCGCCTATCCGGTGCAGGAAATCACGATTGCCGGCAATTTGCGTCAGATGTTGATGGGAATTGAAGCGATTGGCGCAGATGCTTACACTTTCGGCGCAAAAACCACGGGGTCGATCCTGGTCAACCGCATGAAGGTGGCGGGCGCCTGACAGGCCCTGCCGCTCGCAACGGCGCTGGCTCGACGACCCCTCCATTCAAGGACAGGGGGACAGGACATGAGCAAACACAGCGCCGTACGCAAGCCGGCCCTCGAACACGAACTGCTGCGTGACCCGCGCCTGGGCTTCGAGCCGGCGGGCAGCAGCTCGGTGCGCTGCCTGCAGCACGGCGTGCCCTGGCCCTTCGACTGCTGGCACTACCACGACGAGTACGAGCTGCAGTGCATCAACCGCACCAGCGGCGACGCCTTCGTCGGCAACCACATCGGCCGTTTCGAGCCCGGCTATGTCGCCCTGGTGGGCGCGCGACTGCCCCACACCTGGATCTCGCACGACGTGCCGCCCGAGGGCGTGGCCGACCGCAGCATGGTGATCCATTTCCGCGACGCGCCCCTGCGCCAGGGCGTCGACCTGTTCCCCGAGCTGGAAACCGTGCTGCCGATGCTCGACCGCGCCAAGCTGGGCATCGAGTTCTTCGGCATCGGCGATCTCGTGCGCGAGCGCTTCGTGCGCGTGCAGAAGCAAAAGGGCATGGCGCGGCTGTCGGAGTTCATCGGCCTGCTGCACGAGCTCGCGAGCTGGAGCGACTGGCGCCAGATCTCGAGCAACGCCGACCCGAGCGACGAGGACCCCACGGCCAACACCCGCATGCGCCGCGTGCTCGACTACCTGCACGCCCACCTGGCCGAAGAGCTCTCGCTGCCCACCGTGTGCGGCGTCGCCAACATGGCCGAGAGCAGCTTCTCGCGCTACTTCCACAAGCACATGGGCAGCACCTTCACCGACTTCGTCACGCGGCTGCGCATCACCAAGGCCTGCGAGATGCTGCAGGTGTCCGACCGGCTGGTGAGCGACATCTGCTACGAGGTCGGTTTCTCGAACCTCGCGAACTTCAACCGCCGCTTCCTGCAGCTCAAGGGCATGACGCCCTCGGCCTACCGGCAGCAGGCGCAGGAGCGTTTCGGCCTGCGCAGCGCGCAGCACACGCCACTCGCCGCCTGATGGCCGACTGATACGTACTTGCCTCTTGGGCTAAACCCCGAGACGGCTTGGCAGCAAAGTATCAGGTGCCCGGTGGGCATGTAGGAGGCCCTTCGGATCGGCCTCCTAACCTTCGTCTCGTTGCATTTGCCGGCATTTCGCCGGCAATTTGCACGAACAACGAAGGAGACAAGCATGCCGATTCCGCATTCCCACCGTCTGGCCGGCCTCGCGCTCGCGCTGGCCACGCTGGCGCCCGCCGCGCTGGCGCAGGTCTGCAAGGAGGACGTGCGCGTCCTGTCGCAGCCGCGCGAAGGCCTGACGTTGCTCGAAAAATCCAAGGACGAGTTCAAGCGCCTCAGCGGTGCCTCGTTCAGCATCGACAACCTCAACGAGAACGACCGCCGCGCCAAGTCGCGCGCCGATGCGTCCACGGTCGGCAAGTACCACGTGTACTACGTCGACGAAGCCAACGTCGCCCAGTTCGTGCAGTCCAAGTGGATCGTGCCGCTCACGCCGTACTACCCGGCCAGCTACGACTACGCCGACTTCGACGCCGGCCGCCAGAAGGTCGCGACCTTCGCCGGCCAGGCCTGGTTCGCGCCCCTCACCGGCGGCGGCGACCTCATGGTCTACCGCAAGGACCTGCTCGAGAAGGCGGGCATCAAGCCGCCGGCCACGCTCGACGAGTTCGTGGCGGCCGTGAAGAAGCTCAACGACCCGGCCAACGGCGTCTACGGCGTGGCGCTGCGCGGCCAGCGCGGCTCGGGCGCCAACGTGTGGCGCTGGATGCCGTTCTTCCGCGGTTACGGGGGCCAGTGGTTCGACGGCGACAAGCCGGTCTTCAACTCGCCCGCCGCCGTGAAGGCGACCCAGACCTACCTCGACCTCTTCAAGTACTCCGCGCCCGGCACCAAGACGGGTGGATGGGACGAATCCACCGGCGCCTTCCTGGCCGGCAAGGTCGCGATCCTGGTCGAGTCGACACCGCTCGCGGGCAACGCGCTCGACCCGAAGATGTCGACGGTGGTCGGCAAGATCGCCTACGCCGTGCCCCCCACGCCGCTCACCGGCGGCGGCTACGGCCACGGGCTGGCCATCGGCGCGCGCGCCAACAAGACCGAAGAGGCCAAGAAGTGCGCGGGCCTGTTCATCGCCTGGGCCACGTCCAAGGAGAACGAGCAGCGCCGCCTCGCGCAAGGCCAGTTCGGCGAACTCAACCGCACCAGCGTGCTCGGCAGCCCCGAGTTCGCCAAGCGCTACGGCGCCGACCTGGGCAAGGCGCTGGCCGACACCGGCAAGGTCACGGCCGTGAACTTCTGGCAAGACCCGGCCTGGCCCGACCTGGGCGACCGCTGGGGGATCATTCTGGAAGAGCTGATCACCGGCTCGCGCACCGACATCCAGGGCGGGCTCGACGAGCTCGACGCCTACGCCAAGCAGCTGATCGCGCGTCGCAAGAAGTGAGCATGCGTTCCCACACCACACGGCTGCCGGCCGTGTTCATCGGGCCGGGGCTGCTCGTGCTGGCGGTCCTGGCACTGGTGCCGACGGTGTTCGCCATCGCCATCTCGCTGCAGGACCGCGAGCTGGGCCAGGCCGACACGGCTTGGGTCTGGTTCAGCAACTACGTGCAGCTGTTCTCCGACCGGCGCTTCCTGAACTCGGTGCGCGTGTCGCTGGTGTGGGAGGTGCTGACCGTCAGCGCCACCATGGCCCTGGCCGTGCTCATGGGCACGCTGATGCACCGCTGCGCCACGCCGCGCTGGCGCCAGGTGCTGTCGATGCTGTTCATCGTGCCGGTGCTGCTGCCGCGCGTGTCGGCCGCCTTCGTCTGGAAGTTCGCCTTCCATCCGCTGTTCGGCCTCATCACGTGGCCGTACAAGGCGATCACCGGCGAGCCGCTGGACCTGTTCGCCGACCCGGTGCTGGCGCTGCTCACGGTGGCCTTCGTCGACGTGTGGCAGTGGGGGCTGTTCTTCGGGGTCATCGTGCTGAAGCTGCTCGAGACCCTGCCGCCGCAGCCCTTCGAGGCCGCGCGGCTCGACCACGCGAAGACCTGGGAGGTGTATGCCTACGTGGCGCTGCCGATGCTGAAGGCGCCGCTCATCAGCCTGGCCTTCGTGAAGATGGTGGAGTCGCTGCGCGCCTTCGACCTCATCTACGTCATGACGCGCGGCGGCCCCGGCATCTCGACCGAGACGCTGGACATGTACGCCTTCTCGCAGGGCTTCATCGAGTCGGGCCGCATCTCATACGCGTCGAGCATGGCGGTGCTGATGATGGTCGCTTCCACGGTCGCGTTCACCTACATCTGGAAATGGACCAAGCCATCATGAAGAAGCTTGCCATCGGAACGCTGCTGGCGCGGCTGGCGCTCATCGCGGCCGGGCTCTCGGCGCTCGTGCCCGTGCTGTGGACCTTTCTGAACTCGTTCAAGAACCGGGTCGACATCGTCTCGGCCGTGCCGAAGTTCTTCTTCACGCCCACGCTGGACAACTACCTCTACGTGCTGAACCGCGAGGCCGTGGCCGCCGGGCTGGTCAACTCGATCGTGGTGGCCGGCGCGGCGGTGATCATCGGCGCGGTGCTGGGCCTGCCGGCCGCCTATGCGTTGGCGCGCTACCCGCTGCGCTGGGGCAACGACATCCAGTTCTTCGTGCTGTCGATGCGCTTCCTGCCGCCGGTGGCCGTGGCCATTCCGCTCATGGTGATCTGGCTGCAACTGGAGCTGTACGACTCGCGCATCGCGCTCATCGCCACCTACACGCTGCTCACGCTCTCGACCGTGATCTGGCTCGCCATTCCGGCCTTCAAGGCGGTGCCGAAGGAAGTGGAAGAAGCCGGCCGCGTCGACGGCTACGGGCCCTACGCGATCTTCTTTCGCATCGCGCTGCCGATTGCCGCGCGCTCGCTGGTGGGCGCCATCGCCTTCGGCTTCGTGCTGGTGTGGAACGAGTTCCTCATCGCGCTGATGCTCACCACCTCCGAGGCCAAGACGCTGCCCATCGTGGCCTCGGAGCTCAGCCAGCTCGGGCGCGATGTGCCGTGGGGCATCTTGAATGCCTCGGTCATCCTGCTGTCGCTGCCGCCGCTGCTCATGGTGGGCGTGCTCAGCGGTTTTCTCAATGCCGCGTTCAAGCGCAAGCGGGAGGCCGCATGAGCGCCACCACCTCTCTTTCTTCAGAACAAAAAATGTCTGCCATCCGCTGTCACCACCTCATCAAGCGCTACGGGGAAACGCAGGTCGTCCACGCCTTCGATCTCGACGTGGCCGACAACGAGTTCGTCGTGTTCCTCGGCCCCTCGGGCTGCGGCAAGTCGACCATCCTGCGCATGCTCGCGGGCCTGGAAGACATCAGCGGCGGCGACCTGCACATCGGCGGCCAGCGCGTGAACGACCTGCCGCCGCAGGAGCGCGGCATCGCGATGGTGTTCCAGAACTACGCGCTGTACCCGCACATGACGGTGCGCGACAACATCGCGTTCGGGCTCAAGCGCCTGAAGGTGCCCAAGGCCGAGATCGACAGCCGCATCAAGGAGGTGTCGGACACGCTGGGCCTGGAGCGCTACCTGCAGCGCAAGCCCACCGAGCTGTCGGGCGGCCAGCAGCAGCGCGTGGCGATTGCGCGGGCCATAATCAAGACGCCGAAGGTGTTCCTGTTCGACGAACCGCTGTCGAACCTCGATGCCAAGCTGCGCAACCACATGCGCATCGAGATCGCGAAACTGCACCAGACGCTGAAGACCACCACCGTGTACGTCACGCACGACCAGCACGAGGCCATGACGTTGGCCGACCGCATCGTGCTGCTGCGCGACGGGCGCATCGAGCAGGTCGGCACGCCGCAGGAAATCTTCGAACGCCCGCGCTCGGCCTTCGTGGCCGGCTTCATCGGCACGCCGCCGATGAACCTGATGGAGATGGCGGTGCACAGCCTGGACGGCGGGCAGTGCGAGCTGCGCGGAGGCGGCGGTTCGGTGCGCGTCGATGCGCGTCGCTTCGCGCTCGAAGGCCGCGCGCGCGTGACGCTGGGCGTGCGCCCGGCGCACCTGCACCTCGACACCGCCGGGGCGAACGGCGAAGGCTTTGCCGGCGAGGTCCAGCTCATCGAATACCTCGGCAACGAAGTGCTGGTGAGCGTGGGGCAGGGCGGCGAAGAGATCGCCGTGCTCCTGCCGTCCGCGGCGGGCCCCCGGCTCGGCGAGCCGCTGCGCTTCGTGGCCGATGCACAGCAGGTGCATTTGTTCGACGTCGCGACGGGCGCTTCGCTGCTGCGCCCGGACTCCGTGCTGCACTGAGTGGCAGCCCCGTTTCAACCCTCTGAGAAAGATGCAATGAAAGCACTGGTTCTGGAAAAGGCGCACGAGATCACGCTGCGCGATGTCGAGCTGCCGCTGCACGTCGGCCCGCGCGACGTGAAGATCCGCATGCACACCGTGGGCGTGTGCGGCAGCGATGTTCATTACTACCAGCACGGCGGCATCGGCCCGTACGTCGTCGATGCGCCGATGATCCTCGGCCACGAGGCCTCGGGCGTGGTGGCCGAGGTGGGTGCCGAAGTCACGCACCTGAAGCCCGGCGACCGCGTCTGCATGGAGCCCGGCATTCCCGACATGGACTCGCGCGCCGTGCGCGAAGGCTTCTACAACCTCGACCCTGCCGTGCGCTTCTGGGCCACGCCGCCGATCCACGGCTGCCTCACGCCCTACGTGGTGCACCCGGCGGCCTTCACCTTCCGCCTGCCCGACAACGTGAGCTTCGGCGAAGGCGCCATCGTCGAGCCGTTGGCCATCGGCCTGCAGGCCGCGAAGAAGGCGGCGCTGAAGCCGGGCGACGTGGCGGTGGTCATCGGCGCCGGCACCATCGGCGCGATGACGGCGCTGGCCGCGCTCGCGGGCGGCGCGGCGCGTGTGATCCTGGCCGACCTCGTGCCCGAGAAGCTGGCGCTGTTCGCCGACAACCCGGCGGTGACGACGGTCGACGTGCGCAGCACGAGCCTCGCCGACACCGTGCGGGCCCTCACCGACGGCTGGGGCGCGAACGTGGTCTTCGAAGCCAGCGGCAGCGCGCGCGCCTTCGACAACGTGTTCGACCTGCTGTGCCCCGGCGGCTGCCTCGTGCTGGTGGGCATACCCGCTGCGAAGGTGCCTTTCGACATCGTCGCGATCCAGGCCAAGGAGGCGCGCATCGAGTCGGTGTTCCGCTACGCCAACATCTTCCCGCGCGCGCTGGCGCTCATCGCGTCGGGGCAGGTCGACGTGAAGCCCTTCATCTCGCGCACCTTCGCGTTCGAGGACGGCATCGCCGCGTTCGAGGAGGCTGCGGCCGGGCGCGTCACGGATGTGAAGATCCAGATCGAATTTCCCGCCGCCGAAGCCGCCTGAACGCCCCGCAAGGGCGCGGGACAAGGGGAAACGCTGGGGAGTGCGCTGGCAGGGCGCGGCTACAGTGGCTGCGTTTTGCCACTCGCAGCCTTGCGCGCTTTCCTGCCCATGCTCTTGCCGTTTCGCAATGTCGTTCTCACCGGTGCCTGCGGCGGCCTGGGGCAGGCGCTGGCGCGTGCGCTGATCGACGGCGGCGCGCGCGTGGCGCTGGTGGGGCTCGACACCGACCGCCTCGCGGCACTCGCAGCCCCAGCCGAAGGGCGCTGCAAGGCCTACACGCCCGACGTGTCCGACAGCCCCGCCATGCAGGCGATGGCGGCCGACTGGATGCAGCGCTTCGGCCCGCCGGACCTCGTGATCGCCAACGCGGGCGTGGCCGGCGGCTACGACACCGCCGAGGCCGATGACCTGGCCGTGTTCCGCCGCATGCTCGAGATCAACCTGCTCGGCGCGGCCACCACTTTCCAGCCCTTCTTGCAGCCGATGCGCGACCAGGGCCGCGGCGCGCTTGTCGGCGTGGCCAGCATCGCGGGCTGGCACGGCATGCCGGGCAACGGCGCCTACTGCGCGAGCAAGGGCGGCCTGATCCGTTATCTCGAAAGCCTGCGCGCCGAGCTGCGCGGCACGGGGCTCACGGTGCACACGGTGAGCCCGGGCTACATCCGCACCGCGCTCACGGCCGGCAACCGCTTCGCGATGCCGGGGCTGCTCGAGGCCGACGCGGCGGCGCGCCAGCTGCTGGCGGGCCTAGCCGCACGGCGCGAAAAGATCGTGCTGCCGCGGCGCATCGGCTGGCTGTCGAAAGCACTGGGCCTGTTGCCCGCGCCGTTGCATGACCGTCTCTTGCGCGGCCAGCCGCGCAAGCCGCGCGTGGGCGAGGCCGGCGCCACCGTCATCCCCGGCCTGAATTCCCAGAAAGAACCTCCCCGCCGATGACGCCTTCTGCCACTGCCGTTCCGACCCACGAACAGATCGCGCTCATCGGCGCCGGCCCCTCGGGCCTGGCGGGCGCGCGCAATCTCCAGAAGCTCGGCGTTCCGTTCCAGGGCTTCGAGGCGCACAGCGACGTGGGCGGCCTCTGGGACATCGACAACCCGCGCTCCACGGTCTACCACTCGGCGCACCTGATCTCGAGCAAGCGCACGACCGAGTTCGCAGAGTTCCCGATGGCCGACACCGTGGCCGACTACCCGAGCCACCGCGAGCTGCGCCGCTACTTCAGCGACTTCGCCGACCGCTTCGGCCTGCGCGCGCACTTCCGCTTCGGCACCCGCGTGCTGCGCGTGGAGCCGGTGAGCGACGCACCCGACACGCGCTGGCGCATCAGCGTCGAGGCGCCCGACGGCACGGTCGAGACCGACGAGTACAAGGGCGTGGTGATCGCCAACGGCACGCTGTCGGAGCCCAAGCATCCGCAGTTCGAAGGCCACTTCGACGGCGAGCTGCTGCACACCAGCAGCTACAAGCACGCGGAACTGTTCAAGGACAAGCGCGTGCTGATCGTCGGCGCCGGCAACTCGGGCTGCGACATCGCGGTCGACGCGGTGCACTACGCGCACAGCGTCGACATCTCGGTGCGGCGCGGCTACTACTTCGTGCCCAAGTACGTGTTCGGCAAGCCGGCCGACACGCTGGGCGGCAAGCGCCCGCTGCCGCCGTGGCTCAAGCAGAAGGTCGATGCCACCGTGCTGCAGTGGTTCACCGGCGACCCCGTGCGCTTCGGCTTTCCCAAGCCCGACTACAAGATGTACGAGTCGCACCCGGTGGTGAACTCGCTGGTGCTGCACCACGTGGGCCATGGCGACATCGGCGTGCGCGCCGACATCGCGCGGCTCGTAGGGCGCACCGTCCATTTCAAGGACGGCAGCGCGCGCGACTACGACCTGATCCTCACGGCCACGGGCTATGCGCTGCACTACCCGTTCATCGACCGCGAGCTGCTCAACTGGCAGGGCATGGCGCCGCGCCTGTACCTGAACATCTTCTCGCCGCGCTTCGAGACGCTGGGCGTGCTCGGCATGATCGAGGCCAGCGGCATCGGCTGGCAGGGGCGCTACGAGCAGGCCGAGCTGCTGGCGCGCTACTTCCGTGCGCAGGCGGCGGGCTCGCCCAAAGCTACGGCCCTGCGTACAGCAGTGCAGGGGCCGCCGCCCGACCTGTCGGGCGGCTTCAAGTACCTGCAGCTGGAGCGCATGGCGTACTACGTCCACAAGGACACCTACCGCGCGGCCGTGCGCCAGGCCGCTGCCGCACTGGCAGACTGATCGTCTTTCTACAAGGGGTTCCGCGCATGCTGCCTGTCGACGAGATCCGCCTGCACTTCAACCCGGCCTCGCTGGTGCTTCTCAACGTGGTGCTGGGCTTCCTGATGTTCGGCATTGCGCTGGACACGCGCATCGACGACTTCAAGCGCGTGGCACGCATGCCCGGTGCGATGGCGGTGGGCATCGGCGCGCAGTTCGTGGTGCTGCCGGCCGTGACCTTCGTGCTCACGCTGATCCTGCAGCCGGGCCCGAGCATCGCTCTGGGCATGATCCTCGTGGCCTGCTGCCCGCCGGGCAACATCTCGCAGATCCTCACGCACCGCGCGGGCGGCAACGTGGCGCTGTCGGTGTCGATGACGGCCATCTCGAACGCGCTGTCGATCGTGGTGATGCCGCTGAACTTCGCGTTCTGGGGCGGCCTGCATCCCACGGCCTCGGTGCTGCTCAAGACCATCGCGCTCGACCCCTTCGACATGCTGGGCCACATCGTGATGATCATCGGCATTCCCTTCGTGCTGGGCGTGGCCTGCGCGCACAAGCTGCCGCGGCTCACGGCGCGCATCAAGAAGCCGGCGCGCATCCTGAGCTTCCTGGCGCTGATCGCGTTCATCGTCGGCGCCATCGCGGGCAACTGGCGCTACTTCCTCGACTACGTGGGACTGGTGCTGATGGCCGTGGTGATCCACGACGCGCTGGCCTTCGGCACGGGCTACCTGTGCGCGCGACTCTCGGGGCTGGGCGACTACGACCGGCGCGCGGTGTCCATCGAAGTGGGCATCCGCAACGCGGGGCTCGGGCTGGTGCTGATCTTCAGCTTCTTCGGCGGGCTCGGCGGCATGGCCGTGGTGGCCGGCGTGTGGGGCTTCTGGGACATCATCGCGGGTCTGGCGCTGGCGAGCTGGTGGGGGCGCAAGCCTGCGACGCCATGAGCGCCGCGCCGGGCCGCCCCAAGCAAGCTCGCACCGCAGTGCGAAGCACGAAGGTATACCAATGAGCGACACCTGGAAGGCGTCCGCGCGGCGCGTGCTGGTGACGGGCGGCGACGGCTTTCTGGGGCGCAGCGTGCTCGCTGCATTGGCCGCGCAAGGCACCTTTGAAGCCCTGGTGGCACTCGACGTGCGCGAGGTGCCTCCCGCGCGGCGGCTGCCCGGCGTGGCCTACCTGCAGCAGGACGTGCGCGACGACGGCATCGCCGACGTGCTCGCCGAACATGCGATCGACACGGTGGTGCACCTCGCGTCGATCGTCACGCCCGGCAAGGACTCGAACCGTGCCTTCGAGCATTCGGTGGACGTGGGCGGCACGCGCAACGTGCTCGACGCCTGCGTGGCGCGCGGCGTGGGGCACATCGTGGTGTCGTCCAGCGGCGCGGCCTACGGCTACCACGCGGACAACCCGGCCTGGATCACCGAGTCGCAGCCGCTGCGCGGCAACCCGGTGTTCGCCTATGCCGACCACAAGCGGCAGGTGGAAGAGATGCTGGCCGACTGCCGCGTGCAACATCCCGCGCTGGCGCAGACGGTGCTGCGCATCGGCACCATCCTCGGCGAGCGCGTCGACAACCAGATCACGGCGCTGTTCGAGAAGAAGCGGCTGATCGCCATCCGCGGCAGCGACAGCCCCTTCGTGTTCGTGTGGGACGAGGACGTGACCGGCGCCATCGCCCACGCGCTCGGCGGCGCGCCGCCCGGCTGCTACAACCTCGCGGGCGACGGCGCGCTCACCATCCACGAGATCGCCGCGCGCCTGGGCAAGCGCGCCATCGCCTGGCCGGCCGGCGTGCTGCAGGCGGCGCTGGCCGCCGGCTCGGCATTGGGCGTGAGCCGCTACGGGCCCGAGCAGCTCGACTTCCTGCGCTACCGGCCGGTGCTGCTGAACACCGCGCTGAAGACCCAGTTCGGCTACGTGCCGCGCAAGACCAGTCGCGAAGCCTTCGAGGCTTTCGTTGCGGCGCGTGCGCAGCAGGGAAGGCCGGTCACTTCCGCGTAGCGTCCGCCGCTGGCGGTGGCGCGATCAGGTAATCGAGCATGCGCCGCGCATTGAGCGGCAGGTCTTGCGACGAGCGCACGCAGGCCATCAGCGTGCGCTCGGCCCAGGGGTCGGCGAGCGAGGCGCGCGCGATCTTCATCGAACGGGCGCAGCGCTCGGCCGCGGTCTGCGGCACGATGCCCACGCCGATGCCGTACTCGACCATGCGGCACACGGCCTCGAAGTTGCGCACGCGCACGCGGTAGGCCAGGTGCCTGGCGAGCGCGCGCACGTGCCCGGTGATCAGCTGCTGCAGCGCGCTGTCGGCGGGCAGGCCGACGAACTCGCTGTCGACCACCTCGGCCAGGTGCACGCGCCGCCGGCCGGACAGCGAGTGGCCGCGCGGCATCACGAGCACGAGGTCGTCGCGGCGGAAGGGGTGGCATTCGAGGCCGTCGCTGTCGATGGCGTCGGAGACGATGCCGATGTCGCACAGGCCGCTGCGCAGGGCCTCCACGGTGTCGGGGCTGGCGCGCTCCTCGAGGTCGACCGAGATGCGCGGATGCTCGGCCAGGAAGCGGCTCAGCACCTCGGGCAGGTGCTCGGTGAGCGCCGAGGTGCCGCACATGAAGCGCACGTGGCCCTTCAGGCCCTGGCCGTACTCGCCGAGTTCGCCGCGCAGCCGCTCCATCTGCTGCAGCACGACGCGCGCATGGTGCAGCAGCGTGCGGCCGGCCTCGGTGGGGCGCACGCCCTGTGCGTGGCGGGTGAGCAGCGGGGTGCCGAGCGCGTCTTCCATGCCGCGCACGCGCTGGCTGGCCGAGGCCAGCGTCATGTGCGAGCGGCCGGCGCCGGCCGTGAGGCTGCCGGCTTCGACGACGTGGAGAAAGAGCCGCAGGTCGGTCAGATCGAATCGCATGATGGGCCGCAAGGTAGCACGCCAGCCTCAGCCTGTGCCTGAGGCTGGCTGCGCGAAAGCCGCATTTCCAGTGAAGGCGCCGGTCGGCAGACTCCGCGGCGATGACGATCTCCAATGAAGCGATGGGCCTGTGGGCGGCGGCCGCCGCGGTCTTCCTGCTGGCCGGCCTGATCAAGGGTGTGATCGGCCTCGGGCTGCCGACCGTGGCGATGGCGCTGCTCGCGCTGTGGATGTCGCCCGCGCAGGCGGCGGCGCTGCTGATCGTGCCCTCGCTGGTCACCAACCTCTGGCAGACCGGGCCGCGCGCGAGCTTCGGCGCCATGTTCCGCCGCATCGGTCGCATGCAGGCCGGCGTCGTGGTGGGCACGCTCGCCGGGGCGTGGTGGCTGGGCGTACCGGCCGGGGCCTGGGCCTCGCTGGCGCTCGGCGTGGCGCTGGTGATCTATGCGCTGTGGGGGTTGACGGGGCGGCAGCTGCATGTGAGCGACCCGCAGGCGCGCTGGCTGGGCCCCGTGGTGGGCGCCGCGACGGGGCTGGTGACGTCCGTGACCGGCGTGTTCGCGGTGCCGGCCGTGCCGTACCTGCAGGCGCTGGGTTTCCAGCGCGATGCGTTGATCCAGGCCATGGGCATCTCGTTCACCACCTCGACCGTGGTGCTGGCCCTGGGGCTGGCGGCCAACGGAAGCTACCCGGCGGCGGTGCTGGGCGGGTCGCTGGCGATGCTGGTGCCGGCGGTCGGCGGCATGGTGCTGGGCACCTGGCTGCGGCAGCGGTTGCCGGTGGCCGTGTTCCGGCGCTGCTTCCTGATCGGGCTGGCGCTGCTGGGGGCGTACATGGCGCTGCGCGCCGTCATGTCCGCCTGATCCCGTGATCGGTCAGCTGGCGGCCAGCAGGGCCGCGCGCACGCGCTCGATGGTCTGGCGGTAGGGCAGGGCGAAGTCCTCGATGGCCGCGTCGGCCTCGAGCCAGCGGAACGAGAACACCAGGCCTTCTTCTTCGGGGCTGCCCGTGGCCATGTGCTCGAAGGTCTCGGGCAGGGCGCGGTGGTCGCGCATCAGGAAGATGTGCCAGCGCTGCGGGTGGCGGTGCGTGTTGCCTTCGACGCCGGCTTCGCATTCGCGCTCCAGCGTGCCCAGCGACTCCAGCCGGCCGGCGAACACCAGGCCCGACTCTTCGAGCAGCTCGCGCCGCACGGCCGCCTCGGGCGACTCGCCGGGCTCGATGGTGCCCTTGGGCAGCTGCATGTTGCCGTCTTCGGGATGACGGAACACCAGCAGCCGGCCCTGCGCATCGACCAGGCAGGCGCAGGCCTTCGGGATCGTCGCGACGGGGGCGGCGCCGAGCGGGCTGCTGCTGCCGTTCTTCATGGCGGTGGCCGCCTCAGGCGCCCGTGAGGGCGGCCTTGACCGCGGCGCTGACCTGGCCCATGTCGGCCTTGCCGGCCAGGCGCGTCTTGACCACGCCCATCACCTTGCCCATGTCGCCGGGGCCCGAGGCGCCCAGCTCGGCCACGATGGCCTTCACCGCGGCGGCCGTTTCATCGGCGCTCATGCGCTGGGGCAGGTAGACCTCGAGCACCTTGATCTCGGCGGCTTCCTTGTCGGCCAGGTCGGCGCGGCCACCCGTGGTGAACGCGGCGATCGAGTCCTTGCGCTGCTTGACCATCTTGTCGACGATGGCCACGACCATGGCGTCGTCCAGCTCCACGCGCTCGTCGACTTCCTTCTGCTTCATGGCGGCGAGCAGCAGGCGGATGGTGGCCAGGCGCTCCGAGTCCTTGGCGCGCATCGCCGTCTTCATGTCTTCGGTGATTTGTTCTTTGAGAGTCATTCTTCGCAACCTTTCGGAAAAAACAAAAGCCGCGGCAGGTTTCCCTGGCGCGGCTGGTGCAACGGGGCGCTGGCGGGGACTTTCGTCGGGGCCAGCCACCCTGGGCGTTGCTTAGTACAGCTTCTTGGGGAGCTGCATGCTGCGCACGCGCTTGTAGTGGCGCTTGACCGCAGCTGCCTTCTTGCGCTTGCGCTCGGCCGTCGGCTTCTCGTAGAACTCGCGGGCGCGCAGGTCGGTCAGCAGGCCGAGCTTTTCGATGGTGCGCTTGAAGCGGCGCAGGGCGACGTCGAAGGGCTCGTTTTCTTTAACGCGGATGGTGGTCATTGATGAATCGTTGAAATGGATTTGGCCGGGGGAGATCGAGGCCCCAAGCCGGGGTTCCTCAACTGAAAAATTTTGTGGCCGTTGAGGGAAGGCCAAAAGTTAGCCCGCGAGTATAGCACTCCCCCAGGCTGCGCGCACTTCGTGTCGCTTCCCCAACCCCCTCGCCGGGGGCGACACCTGAGGCCCGGCAAAGCCGGTTCCTCGGTGTCCTGGAAAAAACCTCAAGAGTGCGCCTTCAGAGCGCCTGTGCGCACGCATGGGCGCTCGCCCACGCCCACTGGAAGTTGTATCCGCCCAACCAGCCCGTCACATCGACCACTTCGCCGATGAAATACAGGCCCGGCTGCTTCGATTCCATCGTTTGCGACGACAGATCGCGGGTGTCGACGCCGCCCGCCGTCACCTCGGCTTTCTTGTAGCCCTCGGTGCCGCTGGGGGTGATCTGCCAGCGGGCGATGCGCTCGGACAGCGCCGCCAGCGCCTTGTCGGTGGCCTCGTTGACCGGGCGCTGCAGAGCCGGGTCTTCGCCGACCCAGGCGTCGGCCAGCCGCGAGGGCACCAGCGTGGCCAGCTCGTTGGCGATGCGTTTCTTGGAGCGCCGCTTGGCGTCGGACAGCGACTCGGCCACGTCCATGCCGGGCGCGAAGTCGAGCGTCAGCGGGGCGCCGGGCTTCCAGTAGCTCGAAATCTGCAGCACCGCCGGGCCCGACAGGCCGCGGTGGGTGAACAGCAGGTCTTCCAGGAAGGCCATCTTGTCCTTCTTGCCGCCGGTCTCGATGCGCACCGGCAGCGCCAGCCCGGCCAGGCCGGCGTAGGGCGCCCAGGCGTCGCCGCCGAAGGTCAGCGGCACGAGCGCCGGACGCGGCGTGACCAGGCGCAGGCCGAACTGCTCGGCGAGCCGGTAGCCGAAGTCGCTCGCACCAATCTGGGGAATCGACAGGCCGCCGGTGGCCACCACGAGCTTGGGCGTGTCGATCGGACCGCGCGTGCTACTGATTTGGTAGCGCCCGTCGACAAAGGCAATGTCGCCGAGCTTGCACGGCTGCCAGCGTTCGACGTTGCCGGCGGCGCACTCGGCCAGCAGCATGTCGACGATCTGCTGCGAGGAGCCGTCGCAGAACAGCTGGCCCTTGTGCTTCTCGTGGTACGCGATGCCGTGGCGCTGCACCATGTCGATGAACTGCTGCGGCGCGTAGCGCGAGAGCGCCGAACGGCAGAAATTCGGGTTGTCGCCGACGAAATGGCGCTGCGGGGCGCGCACGTCGAGGTCGCGGTTGGTGAAGTTGGCGCGGCCGCCGCCCGAGATGCGGATCTTTTCGCCGACCTTCTCGCTGTGGTCGACCAGCAGCACGCGCAGCCCGCGCTGGCCTGCCAGCGCGGCACACAAGAGACCGGCGGCGCCGGCACCGACGACAACGACGTCAAAGGAAGAAGAAGGAGGGGAAGAAGAAGGAGAGCTCAAGCGGGTCCGTCCGCCGCCAGCACCGGCGGCGGGTTGTATTTGAGGTGGCCCACGTAGCGCAACGGCTGCGTGGCGGCGATCGAGGGCACGTCGCCCTCGCGCATGTGGAGCAGGTCGGCCGGGCTCACCCAGCGCGGGTCGGCGTCGGTGATCGGCACGCCGGCCTGGCGGTAGGCCTCCAGCACGAACTGGGAGCAGAAGAACTGGTCGTTGCGGCTGGCACCCAGCTGCACCGTGGCCAGGCCGCTGATGCAGTACGCGCTGACGGCCGAGGGAATCAGCGGCAGCTCGCACAGCCGGCGGTTCAGCACGAAGGGCGCGTTCAGCAGCACGCCGGCGGTGTTGTAGCGGGTGCCGACCTGCGAGTGCGCCCATTCGCGCATCTTCTCGACGTCGGCCTCGACGAGGCCCGGCACGCGAAAGGCGACGACCATCTGCTCTTCGTCGACCACCTCGGCCAGCGGCCGCGCGCGCACGCCGGTGCCCACGGCCTCGGCGATCTGGCCGTCGCCCAGGTACAGCACGGCATGGCTCACGGGCGAGAAGGTGCCCAGGCGGATGCCGAACGAGTTCACCGTGGCGATCGAGGTCAGCAGGATGTCGCCGGGCGCCAGCACGTCGGCGCCGATCAGCTCGCCGCCGTTGCCGGGGGCGATCACCGAGCTCTGCACGCGCAGGCGCAGGCCGGAGGTTTCGGAAGGCATCTCGATGCGCGTGGCGCAGGCCGAGAGTAGGAGCGGCAGCGCCGCGGCGAGCGCCACGGCGCGAAGAAGGGAAGCCATGCTCATCCCTTCCAGACGAACGGGAACTTCAGCTGCTTGAAGAAGCCGTTGGGCACGTAGTCGCCCAGCACGCCGTACTTCTCGGGCCAGAGCTTGGTGCTCTTCACGGCCGTGCCGAAGAGGTAGTCGAGGAAGGCGTAGTGCGCCGCGTAGTTCTTGTCGAGCGCCTCGATGTCCTGGCTGTGGTGCCAGTGGTGGAAGTTGGGCGTCACGATCAGGTAGCGCAGCGGGCCCAGGCGCACGCTCACGTTGCAGTGGTTGAACACCGCCTGGAAGCCGACCACCACGATGTAGGCGTCGATCACGTCCTTGCTGAAGCCCAGCACGTAGATGGGCGCGAGCACCAGCGTGCGCGTGATCAGCAGCTCCAGGATGTGCTGGCGCGAGCCCGCCATCCAGTCCATGCTCTTCACGCTGTGGTGCACCGCGTGCAGGCGCCACAGCACCGGCACCTCGTGGTACGCGCGGTGCGTCCAGTACTGCACGAGGTCGGCCACCAGGATGATCAGCAGGATGCCGGCCCAGAACGGCAGGTTGCTCACCCAGCCGCGGATGCCGTCGTTGGCGGCCCAGCCGAAGAGCTTGTGCACCATGAGGTTGGTGGCCAGCAGCACGAAGCCCACGATCATGTGGTTCACCACGAAGTGATGGAAGTCGGTCTGCCACTCTTCGCGGAACACGGGTTGATCTTTGCGCAGCGCAAAGAGCTTCTCGATGAAGATGAAGATCAGCGACGAGCCCAGGAGGTCGAGGATGAACCAATCGAGCCCGATGTAAGGCGTGTGGTCCGCGAAGTCGTGCACCGGCACCTTGTGCCCGCCCAGCAGCGCCGACACCGCCACCAGCAGGAACGCGGCCGACGAGAGCCAGCGCGAGCGGTTGAAGATGATGTTGACCAGCGAGAGCCCGCCCGCAATGACCAGCGCGGTGAGCAGGATGACGCGCATCACGTCGACGTTGTAGCTCTTGCGCAGCTCGGGCGTCGTCAGGTACTGCGGAAAGTGGAAGGCCAGCACGCCCAGAAAGCACAGGGCGGCGAGGCTGAAGGCGATGGTGCCTGTGACCAGCCCGCGCCCGCGGCGCAGCTCGCCGTGGCTTTCGGTGAATTCGTTGAGTTTGTCGAGCATCCCTGCCTCTTCCTTCTTGTTCGTTGGGCCGGGCGGGATTTTAGGCGGCGCCCGGACGGCGGCGCTACACTGCGCCTCCTCATGGCCCGCCGCTCTCTCCGTCGCTGCACGACCGCGATTTTCGTGGTCCTGTCGCTGCTGTTCTCGCAGCTGGCGCTGGCAGGCTATGTCTGCCCCGGCGCCCCGGAAAGCCCGGGTTCGATGGCCGACATGATGGCGTCGGGCGAGCCCTGCGAAGGCATGGACATGGCCCAGCCGGTGCTGTGCTTCCAGCACGCCGCCGACCTGTCGCTGTCCTTCGAGCCGGTGAAGCTGACCACGCCCTCGCTGCCGGCCATCGTGCAGCTCGTAGTGATGCCGCTGGTGCTGGTGTCGGAAGGCCATGTCCTTCCGCCGCAGGCCGTGCCGGAGCGGCAGCATCCACCGCCCGATCCCGTTTTTCTCACCACGCGCAGACTGCGCGTCTGACATCTCCGTCGACTGACCGGTGCTGGTGCGGCGCGTCCGCCTGCCAGCGATTCGCTCGTTCGTTTGCGGAGTTTTCATGTCCCTTCCTTTTTCGCGCGCGGCCGTCTGGGCCGTCGCGTTGCTGCCGTCCTTAGCGGCGGCGGCCCCCTTATCTCTTGATGCAGCGCTGGAGCTTGCGGCCCGGCGTTCCGAAGCCACCCGCGCCGCCCGTGCCGGCGTCGCCAGCGCCACGGCGGCGGCCTCCGCGGCCCCGCAGCTTCCCGACCCCACGCTGCGCATCGGCGTCGACAACCTGCCCGCGACGGGCGCGGACCGTTTCCACACCACGCGCGATTCGATGACGATGAAGCGCATCGGCCTCAGCCAGGAATGGCTGTCCGCCGACAAGCGCGCCGCGCGGCAGGCCGCCGCCGAGGCGTCGGTCGGGGTGGAAGCGGTGCGGGTGCAGGCCGCCGTGGCCGACACCCGCCGGCAGGCCGCGCTCGCGTATGTGGACGCCTTCTACGCCGGCGAGAGCGTCAAGCTCGCACGGCGCATGGAGCACCACGCGCACGAAGAACTGGAGGCCTCGCGCGCACGCCTGTCGTCGGCCGCGGGGAGCAGCCAGGACGTGCTGGCGCTGGCCGGCGCCAGAGGCATCGCGGAAGACGAGACGGCCGACCTCCTGCAGCAGCAGGAAGCCGCGGGCGCCGCCTTCCAGCGCTGGGTCGGCGTGCCGCCCGACGAACTGCGGCCCCCGGGCGCCATCGCCGTGCCGTCCGAAGCGGCCTACGTGGCCGCGCACCCCACGGTCGCGGCCCTGCAGCGCGATGTCGACGTGGCTAGGCAGACGGCGGCCGTCACCGCCTCCAACCGCAAGCCGAACTGGACCTGGGAGCTCGCCTATGGCCAGCGCACCGGCTACGCCGACATGGTGTCGGTGGGCCTGAGCATTCCCCTGCCCGTGGCGCCCGGCGAGCGGCAGGACCGGGACACCGCCGCCAAGCTCGCCTTAGTCGAGAAAGCCGAGGCCGACCTGGCCGAAGCCACCCGGGCCGCGACCGCCGAGTACCAGGCGCTGCGCAGCGATGCGCAACGCCTGCAGCAACGCATCGACCGCTACCGCACCGGCGTGGTCGTTCCGGCCGGCCAGAGAACGGCGGCCGCAACGGCGGCCTACCGCTCCAACCAGGGCAGCCTCGTCACGTTGTTCGCGGCGCGGCATGCCGAAGTCGAAGCGCAGCGCAAGCTGCTGACGCTGCAGCGCGACCTGGCCAGAACCCACGTCCAACTGGCCTTCCGGCCGCTCACCACCGAGGGGGCCCCATGAACCGCACACGCACGATCGGAGCTTCGCTGCTGGCCGCCCTGTTGCTCGCAGCAGGCGCCTTCTACCTGGGGCGCACGACAGCCCCGTCCACCTCGGACGGCCGCAAGGTCCTCTACTGGCACGACCCCATGGTGCCGGGCCCGCGCTTCGACAAGCCCGGCAAGTCGCCGTTCATGGACATGCAGCTGGTGCCCATGTACGCCGACAGCGCCACCGGCACGGGCCGCGAAGGCGGCGTGCAGGTGAGCCCCACGGTCCAGCAGAACCTCGGCATCCGGTATGCCGGCGTGCGGCGGGCGCAAACCGCCGCGTCCTTCGATGCCGTCGGCGCCGTGCAGTTCGACGAGCGGCTCAACGTCGTCGTGCAGACGCGCGTGGCGGGCTACGTCGAGCGCCTGTCGGTCCGCGCGCCGATGGAGCGCGTGCGCAAGGGGCAGGCGTTGGCGACGGTCTTCGCGCCTGAATGGCTCGGGCCGCAGAACGAATGGCTGGCCCTCAAGCGATCGGGCGTTTCCGCCGACCTCGTCGCGGCGGCGCGTGATCGCATGCGGGCCCTGTCCATCCCCGCCGAACTCATCCGCCGCAGCGAGGAGACCGGCACGGCGCAGGCGCGCTACGTGATCACTGCACCCTCCGACGGCGTGGTGGCCGAGCTGGGCGTGCGCGAAGGCGTCGCGGTCACGCCCGGCACGACGTTGTTCCGCATCGCGGGCCTTGAGAAGGTCTGGGCGGTCGTCGAGATCCCGGAAGCGCAGGCCGTGCGGCTCGCGCGCGGCCAGAAGGTCAAGGCGGTCCTCCAGGCCGACGCCGCCCAGTCGTTCGACGGCACGCTCGACGAGATCCTGCCCGAGGTCAACGCCGCCACCCGCACCCTGAAGGCCCGCTTCGAGGTCGACAACAAGAACGGGAAGCTCACGCCCGGCATGCTGCTGCGCCTGAAGGTGACGGGGCCCGCCAGCACCCGGCTGGTCGTGCCGTCCGAAGCCGTGATCCGCACCGGCAAGCGCGCGGTCGTCATCGTGCGCAAGGCCGACGGCGCGTTCGAGCCGCGCGACGTGTCGACTGGCGCGGACCTCGGCGACGACACCGAAGTCATCTCCGGTCTGAATGAAGGCGAGCAGGTCGTGGCCAGCGGCCAGTTTCTCATCGACTCGGAGGCCCGGCTGCGTTCGGTACTGGGCAGCATGGCGTCGCCCGCGGCCACGGCCGCAGCGCCGGCTGCCGTGCTGCACCAGGCCGAAGGCAAGGTGGAAAGCGTGGCGCCCGACGGCCTCACGATCTCGCACGGCCCTGTCGCCACGCTCAAATGGCCGTCGATGACGATGGGCTTTGCGAAGGCGTCGCCCGAGGCGTTCCCGGACGTCCAGCCCGGCGACCTGGTCCGCTTCGAATTCAAGGAAGGCGGCCCCACGGGCTACGAGCTGGTCTCCGTGCAGCGCATGCCACAGGGCGCCAAGCGATGATCGCCGCCGTCATCCGCTGGTCGATCGGCAACCGCTTCCTGGTGCTGATCGCGACCTTGTTCCTGGTGGCCGCGGGGTGGTGGTCGGTGGTGCGCACGCCGCTCGATGCACTGCCCGACCTGTCCGACACACAGGTCATCATCCGCACGCCTTTCCCCGGCAAGGCGCCCCAGGTGGTCGAAGACCTCGTCACCTACCCGCTGACCACCACCATGCTCAGCGTGCCCGGTGCCAAGACGGTGCGCGGCTATTCGTTCTTCGGCGACTCCTTCGTCTACGTGCTGTTCGACGACAAGACCGATCCGTACTGGGCGCGCTCGCGCGTCGTCGAGTACCTGAACCAGGTGCAGGGCAGGCTGCCCGCGGGCGCGAACGCCTCGCTGGGCCCCGATGCCACGGGCGTGGGCTGGGTCTACGAGTACGCGCTGGTCGACCGCACGGGCACGCGCGATATCGGGCAGCTGCGCGCGCTGAACGACTGGTTCCTCAAGTTCGAACTGAAGACCGTGCCCGACGTGGCCGAGGTCGCCAGCATCGGCGGCATGGTGCGCCAGTACCAGGTGGTGCTCGATCCCGACCGCATGCGCGCGCTGGGCATCACACAGCAGGCGGTCGTGGCGGCGCTGCAGAAGGCCAACCAGGCCTCGGGCGGCTCGGTCGTCGAACTCGCCGAGGCCGAGTACATGGTGCGTTCGCGCGGCTACCTGCGTTCGCTGGACGACTTCCGCACCATCCCGCTGGCTGTGACAGGCGCCACGCCGGTGCTGCTGCGCGATGTGGCCACCGTGCAGATCGGCCCCGAGATGCGCCGCGGCATCGCCGAGCTCGACGGCGAGGGCGAAGTGGCCGGCGGCGTGATCGTCATGCGCTCGGGCAAGAACGCGCGCTCGACCATCGAGGCCGTCAAGGCCAAGCTCGATGCCCTCCAACCCGGCCTCCCGCCGGGCGTCGAGATCGTGCCCACCTACGACCGTTCGCTGCTGATCGACCGCGCCGTCGACAACCTGCGCGGCAAGCTGATCGAGGAGTTCATCGTGGTGGCGCTGGTCTGCGCGGTCTTCCTGTTTCACCTGCGCTCGGCGCTGGTGGCCGTGGTGGCCTTGCCGATCGGCGTGCTCGCGGCCTTCATCGTCATGCACTGGCAGGGCGTCAACGCCAACATCATGTCGCTGGGCGGCATCGCGATCGCGATCGGGGCGATGGTGGACGGCGCCATCGTGATGGTCGAGAACGTGCACAAGCACATCGAGGTCTTCGAGACGGCGCAGGGCCGGCAGCCGACGGTGGTCGAGCAATGGCGGCTCGTGGCCGATGCGTCGGTGGAGGTCGGGCCGGCGCTGTTCTTCTCGCTGCTGGTGATCACGCTGTCCTTCGTGCCCGTGTTCTCGCTCGAGGCGCAGGAGGGGCGGCTGTTCTCGCCGCTGGCCTTCACCAAGACCTATGCGATGGCCGCTGCGGCGGGCCTGTCGGTGACGCTGATCCCGGTGCTCATGGGCTACCTGGTGCGCGGGCGCATTCCGCACGAAGGCGCCAACCCCGTGAACCGCTGCCTGATGGCCGTCTACCGGCCCGCGCTGGAGCTGGTGCTGCGCTTTCCCAAGGGAACGCTGGCCGTCGCCGCGGTGCTGCTGGCGCTCACCGTGGTGCCGCTGATGCGGCTGGGCGGCGAGTTCATGCCGCCGCTGGATGAAGGCGACCTGCTCTACATGCCGTCGGCGCTGCCGGGGCTGTCGGTGTCGAAGGCGGCAGAACTGCTGCAGCAGACCGACCGCCTCATCAAGACCGTGCCCGAGGTCGCGCGCGTGTTCGGCAAGGCAGGCCGTGCCGACACCGCGACCGACCCCGCGCCGCTCGAGATGTTCGAGACCACCGTCCAGTTCAAGCCGAAGCGCGAGTGGCGCGCCGGCATGACACCCGACCGGCTGGTCGAGGAACTGGACCGCGCCGTCAAGGTGCCGGGCCTGACCAACGTGTGGGTGCCGCCCATCCGCAACCGTATCGACATGCTGGCCACGGGCATCAAGAGCCCGGTCGGCATCAAGGTGGCGGGGGCGGACCTGGCCACCATCGATGCGCTCACCACGCAGATCGAGGCGGCGGTGAAGGGCGTGCCCGGCGTGTCGTCGGCGCTGGCGGAGCGGCTCACCGGCGGGCGCTACATCGACGTCGATGTCGACCGGCTCGCGGCCGCGCGCTACGGCCTCTCGGTGGCCGATGTGCAGGCCGTGGTGTCGACGGCCATCGGCGGCGAGAACGTGGGCGAAGTGATCCAGGGCCGCGAGCGCTATCCGATCAACGTGCGCTACCCGCGCGAGATCCGCGATTCGCTGGAACGGCTGCGGCAGCTGCCCTTCGTGACGGAAAAGGGCGCGCAACTGCTGCTCGGCGATGTCGCGCGCATCGCGATCGAAGACGGCCCGCCGATGCTGCGCAGCGAGAACGCGCGGCTCTCGGGCTGGGTCTACGTCGACGTGCGTGGGCGCGACCTGCGCTCCGCCGTCCACGACATGCAGGCGGCGGTCGACCAGGCCGTGAAGATGCCCGCGGGCTACGCGGTGTCATGGTCCGGCCAGTTCGAGTACCTGGCGCGCGCGACCGAGCGGCTGAAGCTGGTCGTGCCGGCCACGCTGGCGGTCATCTTCGTGCTGCTGTACCTGCTGTTCCGCTCGTTCGCCGATGCGGCCCTCGTGATGGCGGCGGTGCCGTTCTCGCTCGTCGGCGGCTTCTGGCTCATCTGGGCGCTGGGCCATTCGATTTCGGTGGCGACGGCGGTCGGCTTCATCGCGCTGGCCGGCGTGGCGGCCGAGTTCGGCGTGGTGATGCTGGTCTATCTGAAGAACGCGCTGGCGCGGCGCCTCGACGCCGGCGAGCCGTTGAACGACGAGACGCTCCTGGCCGCGATCCGCGAAGGCGCCGTGCTGCGCGTGCGGCCCAAGGCCATGACCGTGGCCGTCGTGATGGCCGGCCTGCTGCCCATCCTGTGGGGCAGCGGCACCGGCTCGGAGGTCATGACCCGTATTGCCGCGCCCATGGTGGGCGGCATGGTCACCGCGCCGCTGCTGAGCATGCTGGTCGTGCCCGCGGCCTGGTATCTGCTGCGCCGCCGCGCCCCTTTGTCGTCTGCCGTTTCCAACCCCTCATCTCATCAAGGAGCCACTTCATGAACATCCTCCATCCCCTTGCCTTCGCGCTGCTCGCCGGCCTGGCCGGTGCCGCCCAGGCCCAGGCGCCGAAGAGCGAGCCACCGCCCGCGAAGGCGTCCACGCCGGGCATGCTGACCGATGCGGTGGTCCAGAAGATCGATCCGGCCCGCGGCCTGATCGTGTTGAAGCACGACGACATCCCCAACCTGGCGATGCCGCCGATGACGATGGGTTTCGATGTGGCCGAGAAGCAGATGCTTGAACAGGTCAAGCCCGGCGACAAGGTCCGGTTCCATGTCGAGGTGGTGAAGGGCAAGCCGACCGTCACGCACCTCGAATCTGTGCGCTGAGAGGCGCTTGGCTAGGTACCGAACCGACCGGTGTCGCCCGGCTGCAGTGCCGCTGCGGCCAGCCCCTGCAGCACATCGCCCACCACGATCACCGCCGGGCTGGCCAGCCCGGCCTCGGCGATGCGGGCCTGCAGGCCCTGCAGCGTGGTCACGAGGTGGCGCTGGTGCGGCAGGCTCGCGTGCTGCACCACGGCCACGGGCGTGTCGCCCGGCAGGCCGTGCAGCAGCTCGCGCTCGATGTGGCTGGCGCCCGAGACGCCCATGTAGATCACGAGCGTCAGGCGTGCGTTGTGCGCGGTGGCGGCCAGCGCGCGCCAGTCGGTCGGGTCTTCGGCCGCGCCGGCGCCGGTCTTGGCGTGGCCGGTGACGAAGACCACGCCCTGCGCATGGTCGCGGTGGGTGAGCGGGACGCCCAGCGAGGTCACGGCGGCCAGGCCGGCGGTGATGCCGTTGACCACCGCGCATTCGATGCCGGCCTCGCGCAGGTGTTCCACCTCTTCGCCGCCGCGCCCGAAGATGAACGGGTCGCCGCCCTTGAGGCGCACCACGGTTTCGCCTTCGCGCACGGCGGTGATCATGAGCCGCTCGATGAAGGCCTGCGGCGTGCTCTTGCAGCCGCCGCGCTTGCCCACGTGCACGATGCGCGCGCCGGGGCGGGCGTAGGCCTGGAGCACGGCGTCGTTCACGAGGTCGTCGACCAGCAGCACCGTGGCGGCCTGGATTGCCTTGACGGCCTTGACGGTCAGCAGCTCGGGGTCGCCGGGGCCGGCGCCCACCAGCGTGCAGCGGCCGGTGATGAGGGTGGAGGGGGTGTTCATGCGTGGGAGGCCAGTTCGGTGATGTGCCTGACTTGCGTCGCGATGGCTTCGGGCACGGGAAGCTCGCCGGCCAGCACGCGTCGCGTGTAGGCGGCCGTGGTGGCGACGTCGATTTCTTTCGGCAACCCGGGCACGTCGGCGGCGGTGCCGGCGGCCTGGGCCTGGAGTTCGCTGCGCACGCCGCGCACGAAGCCGTCGATCTGCGCGGTGCGGCGCGGGTCGGACACCACTTCGCCTTCGAGGCCGCGCGAGAGCAGGGCGGTCATGCCCGTGAGCTCGAAGGTCTCGCCCATGGTGCGGGCGTATTCGGGGTGCGTGTAGCTGGCCACCACCACGCAGGGGCCGGTGGTCGGGCGCATCAGCTTGACCACGCTGTGGCCGGGGTTGCGCAGGCCCACCACGCGGCGCACGTCGAGCAGCCGCTTGAGCGCGGGGTTCAGCAACTCGGTCGGGGCAAAGCCCACCTGGCCGGCGGCCAAAGGGGTGAGCGTGGTCATCGGGGGCATGTCCAGGGCTGAAAGCACGTTCGATGCCAGTACGCGCGAGGTTTCGCTCGCGCTGCCGTGCACCAGCACCGCCAGGCCTTCGCGCGCCAGCAGCAGCGCCAGGAGCGGCGTGAGCACCGGCAGCTTGCGCGCCCCGTTGTAGCTGGGCAGCACGATCAGCGGGCCGCCGCGGGTCGTCACGGGGTTCAGCCGCGCATGCGTGGCGTCGAGAAAACCGGCCATCTCCTCGGGCGTCTCGCCCTTGATGCGCATGGCCAGGCAGAAGCCGCCGATCTCCAGGTCGGTGACCGTGCCGTCCAGCACCTGGCCGAACAGGTCGCAGGCCTGCTCGCGCGTGAGCGGACGGGCGCCCCGCGCGCCGCGGCCGATTTCCTTGATGTAGTGGCTGATTCCCATGGGTAGGCGGATTGTCCCGCAACGCTTATGCCGGAATGTGAGTCGGCTTATGCCCCCACGGCCAGTGCTTCGGCCCGGGTGGCCCGCACCATGCGCTTGAGCTCCGGCACACACGAGCCGCAGTTGGTGCCGCATTTCAGCGCCCCCTGCAGCGCCGCCAGCCGCTCGTCGGCGCTGCCGGTGCAGCGCAGCAGCTCGGCCTCGATGGCGCGGTCGGTCACGTTGAAGCAGGCGCACACCGGCTTGCCGCGCGACTGCACGGCCACCGGTGCGCGGGCGCCCGGCGACAGCAGCAGGCGGCCGTAGCTCTGGGCCGGCAGCTCCTCGCGCAGCAGGGTGGCGATCCAGGCTTCGGCGCTGGTGTCGCCGCCCAGCAAAAAGGCTTCGAGCCCGGCGCTGCCGTCGGCGCGGCGCACCAGCCGCGCGGCGCGGCGCTGGCCGCGGCGGTGGTCGGCGTAGCGCAGGGTGTCGGCGGTCTGCAGGCCCAGCAGGGCTTCGATTTTTTCGACCAGCGCGGCGTCGGGCGCGTCGTGCGCGGCGGCGCGAAAAAGGACGCCGCTGCGTTCTGCTTCGCCGGGCGCGTTGCCCGCGAACGGCACGCAGGTGGCGAAGGGGAACAGCGCCATCAGCGGCTGCAGCGCGCGCTGCGCCGTGAGCGCGTCGCCGGCGGGCAGCCAGGCCATGGCCAGCAGCGACCACGGCAGCTCGGCCTTGAGGATCTTCACGGGCGTGTGCTTGAGCTCGGGCTGCTTCGAGGTCGGGCAGTAGGCCGGCGTGGTGAGCGCGTTGATGCCCGCGAGCCGCACGCCGGTCGACGAGCAGCCGCTCAGGTACTCCTCGCCCCAGTGCATGGCGACGAAAGCCTGGCTCATGCCGATCTCGGCGCTGGCGCGCGCCGGCAGCAGGATCGAGCCGCGTTTCGATGTGAGGTGCACCAGGTCGCCCTCGGCGATCTGGCGGCGCGCCATGTCCTGCGCGTTCATCTGCACCATGGGCTCGGCCACGTGGCCGAACAGCTTGCCGACCGTGCCGGTGCGGCTCATGCCGTGCCACTGGTCGCGCAGCCGGCCAGTGTTCAGCGAGAAGGGAAAGCGTGCCTCGCGCGCCTCGGCCACGGGCTTGTAGGGCGTGTCGACAAAGCGCGCGCGGCCGTCGGGCGTGGGGAACACGCCGTCTTCGTACAGGCGCACGCGGCCGGTGTGCTCGCCTTCCTTCAGCGGCCATTGCTGCGGGCCGGCGTTCTCGAGCATCGCGTAGCTCAGGCCGGTGATGTCCAGGTCGCGCCCGCGCGTGGATTCGCGGTGCTCGTTCCAGACCGATTCGGCGCTCTCGTACGGGAACAGCGTGAAGGTGCGGCCCAGCTGTTCTTCGAGCCGGCGCGCGAAGGCCACGCCGATCGACCAGTCGTTGCGCGCCTGGCCCGGTGCGGGCACGGCCGGGCGCACGCGCGAGATGCGGCGCTCGCTGTTGGTCACGGTGCCTTCCTTCTCGCCCCAGGTGGTGGCCGGCAGCAGCAGGTCGGCGAAGGCGCAGGTGGCGGTGGTGGCGAAGGCTTCCTGCACCACGACGAACTCGGCGCGTTCGAGCGCGCGGCGCACCGTGGCCTGGTCGGGCATCGATTGCGCGGGGTTGGTGCAGGCGATCCACAGCGCGCGAATCTCGCCGTCGGCCGCGGCCTGGAACATCTCCACGGCCGTCTTGCCGGGCTTCTCGGGCACCGAGGGCACGCCCCACAGCGCGGCCACTTCGGCGCGGTGCTCTGGGTTGGCCAGGTCGCGGTGCGCGCTCAGCAGGTTGGCCAGGCCGCCCACCTCGCGCCCGCCCATCGCATTGGGCTGGCCCGTGAGCGAGAACGGACCGGCGCCGGGCTTGCCGATCTGGCCCGTGGCCAGGTGCAGGTTGATGAGCGCCGCGTTCTTCGCCGTGCCGCTGGACGACTGGTTCAGGCCCTGGCAGTACAGGCTCAGCGTGGCGGGCGAGGTGGCGAACAGCCGCGCCGCCGCGAGCAGGTCGTCCTTCGGGATGCCGCACACCTGCGCCACGGTATCGGGCGTGCAGTCGCGCACCGTGGCCTTGAGCGCGTCGAAGCCGTTGGTGCGGGCCGCGATGTAGGCGGTGTCGGTCCAGCCTTCCCACAGCATCAGGTGCAGCATGCCGTGGAACAGCATGACGTCGGTGCCGGGCTGGATGGGCAGGAACAGGTCGGCGATCTCGACCGTGTCGGTGCGGCGCGGGTCGGCCACGACGATCTTCAGCGCCGGGTTCGCGGCCTTCGCGTCCTCGATGCGGCGAAACAGAATGGGGTGCGCCCATGCCGTGTTGCTGCCCACGATGAACAGGCACTCGGCATGCTTCAGGTCGTCGTAGCAGGCCGGCGGCGCGTCGGCGCCCAACGTCTGCTTGTAGCCGGCCACCGCGCTGCTCATGCACAGGCGCGAGTTGGTGTCGATGTTGTTGGTGCCGACCAGGCCCTTGGCCAGCTTGTTGAAGACGTAGTAGTCCTCGGTGAGCAGCTGGCCCGACACGTAGAAGCCGACCGCGTCGGGGCCGTGGTCGCGCACCACCTGCGCGAACTTGCCGGCGGCGAGGTCGAGCGCGTGGTCCCATGCCACGGGCGCGGGCGCCTCCTTGCGCGCGAGGCGCTGCAGGGGCTGCAACAGCCGCGTCTGGCGCGTGACGGTCGCGCTGGCCGTGAGGTGCAAGGTCGAGCCCTTGGTGCACAGGCGGCCGAAGTTCGCGGGGTGGTCGGGGTCGCCGCGCACGCCGGTGATCTGGTCGCCCTGCGATTCGATGATGACGCCGCAGCCGACGCCGCAGTACGGGCAGGTGGAGCGCGTCTCCTGGGTCATGCGGGCCTCAACCTTCTTCCGGGGACAGGACCGTCACGGCGGCCAGGCGCTGCGGCCCGGCGACCGGTCGCTCCAGGTCGAGCGCGTGCGTGGCCAGCTCGCCGGCGTCCAGGTGCACCACGCCGTCTTCCAGCTTCACCGCGAACTTCGGCGTACAGCCTTCGTCGGGCGAGCGGGCACAGCCGTCGTCCAGGCCGATGGCCCAGTTGTGCAGCGGGCAGGCCACGCTGGTGCCGAACACGATGCCCTGGCTCAGCGGGCCGCCCTTGTGCGGGCAGCGGTCGAGCAGGGCGAAGACCTGGTCCTCGGCATTGCGGAACACGGCCACGTCCAGGCCGGCGGGCCGCATCACGCGGCGGGCGCCGAGCACGGGGATGTCGTCGAGGCGGCAGATGGCTTTCCAATCGCTCATGGTGGGGCTCTCTTGTCTTTGGGGTCGGGCGCGGATCAGGTCTTGATCTCGGCGTACAGGCCGGTCACGCGGTCCATGATCGCGAGCAGGTTCTCGCTGCTCACGAACACGTCGGACATCAGCGCGGGCGAGGCGCCCGCACCGTCCAGGCGCTGCAGGCCGCGGTTGAAGAACATCCATTGCGCATCGGCCAGCACCAACTCCTGGCGGATCTGTGCGGTGGCCTCGGGCGCGTTGCGCAACAGCTCGAGCGCGGCCAGGAATTCGGTGCGCGCCTTGGCGATCTCGGCGGTGCTGCCGGCCGGGTCGATCTGCATGGCCGCGGCCAGGTAGCACTTGGCCATGCGCTGCGACAGCATGCGCTGGCGCCCCGCGATGTTGACCAGCCGCCCGACCGGCCTGCCCGAGGCGGCCTCGTACTGCGCCGTGCCCTGGTGGGCCAGCGCGAGCACGGCGGCGTCGAGTGCCACGACCCGCGCGGCGGCTTCACGGCCGGGCGCCGCATCGGCCAGCTCGGTGCGGAACGCACGCCAGGCGCCGTCCAGGCCATCGTAGGTGGCGCGCAGCGCCGGCGTCGGTGCGAAGGCCTTGAGCTCGCCGAGCTGGCGCTCGAACAGCGCCACCGAGCGGTCGAGCACCTGCTGCGCGCTGCGCGGCTCCACCTTCTGCACCAGCGCCAGGTAGGCCTTGCTCGCGCGCTGCGACAGCATGCGCTGGCGGCCAGCCTTGTTGATGGCGTCGTTGAGGTCGGCCACCTGCGCGCGGGCGCCCACCGGGGCGAGTGCGGCGAGGGCGGAAGATGCGATGAAGAGTCGTCGTTTCAAGCGGTCGCTCCGATCACACGCTCAGCGGCGCAAACTGCCGCACATCCACCGAGGCTTGCACCGATTCGAACCACGGGTCGGGCTCGCCGTCGAGCGCGAACTGCAGCCGCTCCCACAGTGCCTTGCGGCCCTCGGCGTCTTCGAGGATCTTCTTCTTCACGTAGTCCAGCCCGACGCGGCCGATGTAGTGCACGGTGCGCTCCAGGTACCAGCCTTCCTCGCGGTACAGCTGCAGGAAGGCGCCGGCGTGTTCCATCACTTCCTCGGCGGTCTTCACCTTCACGAGGAACTGCGCCACCTCGGTCTTGATGCCGCCGTTACCGCCCACGTACAGCTCCCAGCCCGAGTCGACGCCGATCACGCCCACGTCCTTGATGCCGGCCTCGGCGCAGTTGCGCGGGCAGCCCGACACGGCCAGCTTGACCTTGTGCGGCGAGTACATGGCCCACAGCGCGCGCTCCAGGTCCTTGCCCATCTGCGTGCTGTCCTGCGTGCCGAAGCGGCACCACTCGCTGCCCACGCAGGTCTTCACCGTGCGCAGCGACTTGGCATAGGCAAAGCCCGAGGGCATGCCGATGTCCTTCCACACGCCTTCCAGGTCTTCCTTCTTCACGCCCAAGAGGTCGATGCGCTGGCCGCCCGTGACCTTGACGGTCGGGATCTTGTACTTGTCGGCCGCGTCGGCAATGCGACGCAACTCGTCGGGCGTGGTGTGGCCGCCCCACATGCGCGGAATGACGGAGTAGGTGCCGTCCTTCTGGATGTTGGCGTGGCTGCGCTCGTTGATGAAGCGGCTCTGCGGATCGTCCTTCGCCTCCTTCGGCCAGGTGCTGATCAGGTAGTAGTTGACCGCCGGGCGGCAGGTGGCGCAGCCGTTGGGCGTGCGCCAGCCCATGCCGCGGTAGACCGCGTCGTGCGTGAGCCAGTGCTCCTTGCGGATCGCGTCGCGCACGTCCTGGTGGCTCATTTCGGTGCAGCCGCAGACCGCCTTCTTCTTCGGCGTGGCCGAGTAGTCGCCGCCGGCCGTGAACATCAGGATCTGCTCGACCAGCCCGGTGCACGAGCCGCAGCTGGCGCTGGCCTTGGTGTGCTTCTTCACCTCGTCGAGCGTGAACAGGCCCTTCTCCTTGATGGCCTTGCAGATGGTGCCCTTGTTCACGCCGTTGCATCCGCACACCTCGGCGTCGTCGGGCATGCTCGCGGCCTTGCTGTGGCCCTCGTGGCCGGTGTCGCCGATGTTCGATTCGCCGAACATCAGCTTGTCGCGGATGTCGTGCACGCTGCGCCCGTCGCGCAACAGCTTGAAGTACCAGCTGCCGTCCACCGTGTCGCCGTACAGGCAGGCGCCGATGAGCTTGTCGTCCTTGAGCACCAGCTTCTTGTAGACGCCGCCGAAGGGGTCGCTCATGACGATCTCTTCGGTGCCTTCACCGCCCATGAACTCGCCGGCGCTGAACAGGTCGATGCCCGTCACCTTGAGCTTGGTGGAGGTGAGCGAGCCGAGGTAGCGGCCGATGCCGAACTGCGCCAGATGGTTGGCCGCGACCTTGGCCTGCTCGAACAGCGGCGCGACCAGGCCGTAGGCGATGCCGCGGTGCGCCGCGCATTCGCCGACCGAGTAGATGCGCGCGTCGGTCACCGTCTGCATCGTGTCGGTCACCACGATGCCGCGGTTGCAGTGCAGGCGCATCTTCTCGGCCAGCTCGACATTGGGGCGGATGCCCACGGCCATCACCACGAGGTCGGCCGAGACCTCGGTGCCGTCCTTGAAGCGGATGGCTTTCACGCGGCCATCGTCACCCCCCACCAGGTCCTGCGTCTGCGCGCCCATGAGGAACTTCAGGCCGCGGTCTTCGAGCGACTTCTGCAGCAGCTTGCCCGCCACGTCGTCCAGCTGGCGCTCCATGAGCCAGGGCATGACGTGCACCACCGTCACGGTCATGCCGCGCAGCATCAGGCCGTTGGCCGCTTCCAGGCCCAGCAGGCCGCCGCCGATGACCACCGCGTTCTTGTGCGTGCGCGCGGTCTCGATCATGTAGTCGGTGTCGGCGATGTCGCGGTAGGCGATCACGCCCTTCAGGTCCTTGCCGGGCACGGGCAGCATGAAGGGGTTGGAGCCGGTGCACATCAGCAGGCGGTCGTAGGGCGCTTCGGTGCCATCTTCCGCGCGCACGATGCGGTTCACGCGGTCGACCTCGACCACCTTCTTGCCGGCATGCAGCGTGATGTGGTTGTCGCTGTACCACTCCCAGCTGTTGAGCACGATCTCGTCCACCGTCTGCTCGCCCGCGAGCACCGGCGACAGCAGGATGCGGTTGTAGTTGGGGTGCGGCTCGGCGCCGAAGACGGTGATGTCGTACAGGTCGGGTGCGATCTTCAGCAGCTCTTCGAGCGTGCGCACGCCGGCCATGCCGTTGCCGACCATCACGAGTTTCATTTTCTTCATGGGGCGGGACCTTTCAGGGAAATCAACCGAACGACGGCCCGCGGCGCGCGGTCAGAATCGCGCCATGAGCTTTGAAGTGGACATCGGCTACAGCAGCCAGCGCGGGCCGCGCGACGCGAACGAGGACTTCGCTGGCACGGTGCATGCGCCGGCCGGCGACGAGGCACGCGGGCTCATCGCGGCCATTGCCGATGGGGTCTCGAGCGGCGGACGCGGCCGCGAGGCGGCGCAGACCACGGTGATGGGTTTGCTGGCCGACTACTTCGCCACGCCCGCGACCTGGGAGCCGACCGCCGCGCTCGACCGCCTGATCGGCGCGCAGAACGGCTGGCTGGCCGACCACAACCGCCGGCGCCAGGGCAAGCAGGAGGGCGCCGGCACGGCGCTCACCACGCTCACCGCGCTGGTGCTGCACGGCCAGAGCTACACGCTGGCCCACGTGGGCGACACGCGTGCCTGGCGCGTGCGCGCCGACGGCGAGCCCGCGCAGCTGCTCACGCAGGACCACGCCTTCGACCACCCCGACATGCGCAGCCGGCTCACGCGCGCCATCGGCCTGGACGACCAGGTGCGCGTCGACTACCTGCAGGGCGACGTGCGCGTGGGCGACTGCTTCGTGCTCAGCACCGACGGCGTGCACGGCGTGCTCAAGCCGCAGCAGGTGGCCGCGCTCGCGCTGCAGGGAGATGCCGAGGCCGCGAGCGAGGCGCTGGTGCAGGCGGCGCTGGACGCCGGCACGCGCGACAACGCGACCGCGCTGGTGATCCGCGTGGTGGGGCTCGACGCGCGCCAGCTCGACGACGAACTCGGTGACGGCCGCCGGCTGGCGCCGCCGCCGTGGCTCAAGGTGGGCGACGTGCTCGACGGCTACGTCGTCACCGGCCTGGTGGCCGACACCGGCGTGCACCTGCTGTACCAGGCGCGCCATCCGGTCACGCGCGAACTGGTCGCGCTCAAGACCCTGCACCCGTCGCGCGCCGGCGACCCGCAGGAGCGCGCGATGCTGGCGCACGAGGCCTGGCTGGGTCAGCGCGTGGGGCAGGGCGGCGGCTTCGTGCGCGTGCACGAGCGCGCGCCGGACGCCAGCGCGCTGTACATCGTGTTCGACTGGCACGGCGGGCGCACGCTCGAGCAGATGCGCAAGGACGGCACGCGCGGCGCCGTGGCCGAGGTGGTCGCCGCGGCCATCGAGGTGAGCCGCGCACTCGGCCGGCTGCACCGCCACGGCGTGGTCCACCGCGACATCAAGCCCGGCAACCTGCACCGGGGCGACGACGGGCGCTGGCGCATCCTCGACCTGGGCGTGGCGATCTCGGGCCGCGAAGGCGCGGCGCAGCGCGAGCTGCACGCGGGCACGCCGAGCTACATCAACCCCGAGCAGTGGGAAGAGGGCGGCGTGGCCGACGCGGGCAGCGACCTGTTCGCGCTCGGTGCCACGCTCTACCAATGGCTCGGCGGGCACCTGCCCTACGGCGAGATCGAGCCCTACCAGGTGGCGCGCTACCGGCGCGATCCGGTCGCGCTCTCGCGCCTGCGGCCCGACGTGCCCGTGTGGCTCGACCACCTCGTGCGCAAGGCCGTGGCCCGCGATCCGCGCGAACGCTTCGAGACCGCCGAGGAGATGCTGCTCGCGCTGGAGCGCGGTGCTTCGCGCCCCGTGAACGCGCCCGCCGCCACGCCGCTGATCCGCCGCGATCCGCTCGCGCTGTACAAGCTCGCGCTCGGCGTGTCGGTGCTGTTCAACGTGCTGCTCATCGTGTGGCTTCTCTTCCTGCCACGTTGAGCGGGGGCGGGCGAAGAGGCTCATGAACGGGCGGCCTTGCGAACGGGCGAGGGCTTGGCAACCACAGGGGCCGGCGTGACGCGCGCGCGCCCGCCTTTTTCGGCCCAGGTGCGCGTCCAGCGGATCTGCATCACGCGCATCACGCCCAGCATCGCCAGCGAGAGCGCACCGAAGAACACGAAGCCCCAGGCATAGCTGCCCAGGTACTGCTTCGACAGGCCCATGGCGTTGGGCACCAGGCCGCCGCCGAGGGCGCCGATCTCTCCGATCATCGAGCCGGCCACGGCCGTGCTCGTGGGCCAGCGCAGCGGCACCAGCTGGAACAGTGCGCCGTTGCCCGCGCCCAGCGCGGCGAAGCACACGATCAGCAGCAGCGTGGTGAGCGCCAGCGAGCCCGACGAGAAACCCACCAGCACGAGGCCCACGGCCACCACCAGCAGCACCACCGTGAGCGTGTTCACGCCGCCCCAGCGGTCGGACAACCAGCCGCCCACGATGCGCACCGCCGCGCCCATGAAGGCCGCGAGCATCGTCAGCTGGCCGGCCTGCACCTTGCTCACGCCGAACTGGTCGTAGTAGTACGAGGGCAGGAAGGTCGTGAGGCCGATGAAGCCGCCGAAGGTCACGCCGTAGATGAGGCTGAACACCCAGCCGTCTTTCTCGAACAGGCAAGCGATGTGGGCGCGGAAGCTGCCGTGCGGGTCCACGTCCGGCGGCTCCTTGGCGAAGAACACCATCACGACCATCGGGATGAGGATCGCGACCGCGGCCACGCCGTACACCGCCTGCCAGCCCAGCCAGTTGGCCAGCGGCGGTGCCACCAGCACCGACACGGCCGTGCCCACGTTGCCCGCGCCCACCAGGCCCATGGCCAGGCCCTTGTGCTGCGGCGGGAACCAGCCCGAGCCCAGCGACAGCGCCACGCCGAAGCTTGCGCCGGCGATGCCCAGCAGCACGCCCATGGCGAGCAGGTCGTTGAAGCTCTTCACGAAGAAGAAGCCGAACAGCATCGCCACGGCGATGAGGCCCATCTCGACCAGCGTGGCCTTCTTGCGGCCGATGTACTGCGACAGCAGGCCCAGCGGAAAGCGCATGAGCGCGCCCGCGATGATCGGCACCGACAGCATCAGGCCCTTCTGCGCGGGCGAGAGGTTGAAGGTCTCGCCGATGAAGGGCGCCATGGCGCCGTTGAGCACCCAGATGCAGCAGGAGAACGAGAAGTACAGGAAGGCCGCGAACAGGGTCGGACTGTGGCCTGACTGCAAGAAATTCCTGAAACCGGACATGGTGTTCAAAGGTGCAAAAAGCCGCGGCGCGACCGGGAAGCGGCCGTGTCGACGGACAGGGGTGGAGTCGGGAGGCCGGCGGCGAATACCGTCGGCATGGGGGTGAGCCCGGCCTGAGGAGGGCCGGGTTGGATGCAGGAACCTGCAGCCTCACCAAAGCGGTGCTTCGTTACACCGTGCCCCCTTCGATGCAAGAGGCGTGCCTGCGAATGCAGGCTGGCGTGGCCTATGCTTCCCGGGCCTTGCCACACCTTGCCGCCATGTCCCTTCTCGTCGTCCTTTCCCCTGAACCCGCTGAAGGCGAGCCCTTGCCGGCGCCGCTGCAGCAGTCGATCGATGCCGCGGGCGTCGCGGTGCTCGGGCGCGCGGGCTGCCACACGCTGGTGCAGCGCACGCAGGCGCTTGCACCGTCGATGGTCCTGGTGCATCTGGATGAAACAGAGCCGCAGCTCGACGCGTTGCTCGAAGCGCTGGCCCCCTGGGGCGGCGCGCCGCCGTGCGCCCTGGGCGTGATGAGCGCGCCGCTGGACGGCGCGCAGCACGCGGCGCTCGTGGCCGCGGGCGTGCACGGGTGGGTACCCATCGATGGCGCCGATGCGCTCGCCGCACTGATCGCGCAGGCGCAGGCCCGCTGGACCCGCGAGGCCGCGCTGCGCACCGAACTCGACGCCCTGCGCACCCGCATGGACGAGCGCAAGTGGGTCGACCGTGCCAAGGGCCTGTTGATGTCCGCGCGCGGCATCGGCGAGGACGAGGCCTTCGGCCTGCTGCGCGGCGCCGCGATGCACGCCAACCTGCGGCTGGGCGAGGTGTCGCGCTCGGTCATCGAGGCCGCGCAGTGGGCCGAGGCGATCAACCGCGCGGGCCAGCTGCGCATGCTCTCGCAGCGGCTGGTGCGCGTGGCGGCGCAGCTCGCGGCCGGCATCGACGCGCAGCGCGCGCGCGTGCTGCGCACGCAGTCGACCGAGCGGGTGCAGCAGACGCTGGATCATCTGACGGCCCTCGAGCTGGGCCCGGCCGGCGTGCAGGCGCTCGGCGAGGTGCAGGCCGCGTGGCTCGCGCTGGCCGCACTGCTGGCGGCCAAGCCCGCGTCGCAGGGGCTGGCTGCGATCGATGCACGCGGCGAGGCCTTGCTGTCGGCGGCCGAGTCGCTGACGGATGCGCTGGAGGCCTCGGGTGCGCGGCGCGCGCTGCGCATCGTCAACATCTGCGGACGGCAACGCATGCGCGCGCAGCGGCTGGCCAAGGACGCGCTGCTGGCCTCGACACTCGCAGCCGGCGCCTCGCGCGAGCGGCTGCTGCCGACCATGAACGAATTCGAAGCCGCGCTGCTGGAGCTGGAGCGCGCGCCGCTCAGCTCGCCCGAGATCCGCGCCGGGCTGGCGAGCGCGCGCGACGAGTGGCTGCGCCTCGTCGGCGGCGTGCAGGCGCTCGACAGCCCCGAAGGGCGCGCCACGCTGGTGCGTTCCAGCGAGGCGCTCGTGGACACCTTCGAGCGCCTCACGGGGTGGTACGAGCACAGCCTGCAGGTCATCATGTCTTGATGCCCGTCGTGCCGCGCCTGCCGGGTCAGGCCGCGGCCTTCTCCACATGCGCCTGGCGCGTGTAGAGAAAATCGATCACCGCCTTGCGCGCATGCACATAGGCCGGGTCTTCGGCCAGTGCGACGCGGTTGCGCGGGCGCGCGATGTCCACCGCCAGCACCTCGCCGATGGTGGCGGCCGGGCCGTTGGTGAGCATCACGATGCGGTCGCTGAGCAGCACGGCCTCGTCGACATCGTGCGTGACCATGACGACCGTGCTGCGCGTCTTCTGCACGATGGCGAGCAGCTCGTCCTGCAGCTTGGCGCGGGTGAGGGCGTCGAGCGCGCCGAAGGGCTCGTCCATCAGCAGCACCTTGGGCTCCATCGACAGCGCACGGGCGATGCCCACGCGCTGCTTCATGCCGCCCGAGATTTCGCCGGGGCGCTTCTGCGCCGCGGGCGTGAGGCCCACCAGCGCAAGCGCTGCGTCGGTGCGTTCGCGCAGCTGCGCCTTGCTTTCGGTGGCCGCGAACACGCGTTCGACCGCGAGGTACACGTTCTCGAAGCAGGTGAGCCAGGGCAGCAGCGAGTGGTTCTGGAACACCACGGCGCGCTCGGGCCCCGGGCCCTTGATCTCCTTGTTGGCGCACAACAGCACGCCCTGTGTGGGCGTGGTCAGCCCGGCGATCAGGTTCAGCAGCGTCGACTTGCCGCAGCCCGAGTGGCCGATGAGCGTGACGAACTCGCCCTTGGCCACGTTCAGGTTCACGTCGCGCAACGCGACGAAGCGGCCCTTGGGCGTCTTGAACGCCTGTTCGACGTTGTGGATCTCGATGTACTTGCTGTCGTCGTTCATGACTTCACCTCTTCGAACGTGAATGCGGTAGCTAGCTTGATGAGCGCGAACTCCAGCACCAGGCCGACGATGCCGATCACGAAGATCGCGATGATGATGTTGGCGACGTTGAGGTTGTTCCACTCGTCCCACACCCAGAAGCCGATGCCGACGCCGCCCGTGAGCATCTCGGCTGCGACGATCACCAGCCACGCGGTGCCCACGGCCAGCCGCACGCCCGTGAGCATGTAGGGCAGCACGGCGGGAAAGAGGATCTTGGTGAGGATCTTCCATTCACTGAGGTTGAGCACCTTGGCCACGTTCATGTAGTCGCTGGGCACGCGCTGCACGCCCACGGCGGTGTTGATGACCATCGGCCAGATCGAGCAGATGAAGATGGTCCAGATCGCGGCCGGGTTGGCGCCCTTGAACACCAGCAGGCCGATGGGCAGCCACGCGAGCGGCGACACCGGGCGCAGCAGGCTGATGAGCGGGTTGAACATGCGCGAGAGGAACTCGAAGCGCCCGATGGCGAAGCCGGCCGGAATGCCGACCGCTGCGGCGAGGCCGAAGCCCAGCGCCACGCGCTGCAGCGACGACAGCACGTTCCAGCCCACGCCCTGGTCGTTCGGCCCCTTGCTGTAGAACGGGTCGCTGAACACCGTGAGCGCCTGTTGCCAGGTGGCCAGCGGCGAAGGGAAGCCGGTGGTGCTCTTCATGGCGACGATCTCCCACACCAGCACCAGCAGGCCGAAGCCCAGGAACGGCGGGAGCACGCGCATCCAGAAGGCGCGCAGATCGAGGGGCGTGCGGGTGCGGGGCACGGGTGCCGCCGCAGCGACTGCAACGGCGGGGGCGGGTGCCAGGGGCCTGGACACCACGGGCGCGGTGACCTGCGAGGCCACGGCGTCGAGCGGGGAATGGAAGACAGCGCTGACCATGGTGCGTTTCTCCTCAGACATGGAGCTTGAAAGACTCGGCGTACTTCTTCGGGTCCTTGCCGTCCCAGACGGTGCCGTCGAAGAGCTTGCTGGTGCGCAGCACGTCCTTGGGCACGGGCGTCTGCGTAGCGGCGGCGGCCTGCTTGTAGATGTCGATGCGGTTGATCTCGGTGGCCACCTTCAGGTAGTCGGGGTGCTCCTTCAGCAGGCCCCAGCGCTTGTGCTGCGTGAGGAACCACATGCCGTCCGACAGGTACGGGAAGTTCACGGCGCCGCCGTTGTAGAACTTCATGTGGTTGGGGTCGTCCCAGCTCTTGCCCAGGCCGTTGGTGTAGCGGCCCAGGATGCGCTGGTTGATGGCGTCCACGCTGGTGTTGACGTAGCTCTTGTCGGCGATGGTTTCGGCCATCTTGTTCTTGTTCTGCAGGCCGGTGTCGATCCACTTGCCGGCCTCGAGGATCGCGGCCGTGACGGCGCGCGCGGTGTTCGGGTACTTCTTCGTGAACTCCGCGGTGCAGCCCAGCACCTTCTCGGGGTGGTCCTTCCAGATGTCCTGCGTCGTGATGCCGGTGAAGCCGATGCCGTCCATGATCGCGCGCTGGCCCCAGGGCTCGCCCACGCAGTAGCCGTCCATGTTGCCCACGCGCATGTTGGCCACCATCTGCGGGGGCGGCACGGTGATGTTCTTCACGTCCTTGAACGGGTCGATGCCGGCCGAGGCGAGCCAGTAGTACAGCCACATGGCGTGGGTGCCGGTGGGGAAGGTGTGGGCGAAGGTGTACTCGCCCTTTTCCTTGGCGATGAGCTTGGCGAGCGAGGCCGCATCGACCGCGCCCTTGTCGGCCAGCTTCTTCGAGAGCGTGATGGCCTGGCCGTTGTTGTTCAGGGTCATGAGCACGGCCATGTCCTTCTTCGGGCCGCTCACGCCCAGGTGCATGCCGTAGACCAGGCCGTAGAGCACGTGCGCCATGTCGAGGTCGCCGTTCACGAGCTTGTCGCGCACGCCGGCCCAGCTGGCTTCCTTGCTCGGCACGATCTTCACGCCGTACTTCTTGTCGATGCCCAGCACCGAGGCCATCACCACGCTGGCGCAATCGGTCAGCGGGATGAAGCCGATCTTCACTTCTTCTTTTTCGGGCTTGTCCGAGCCCTGGGCCCAGACGGCGGCGCGCAGCGCGGGGTCGATGCCCACGGCGCCGAGGGCGGCGGCCTGCAGCACGCGGCGCCGGCTCAGTTTGGTTTTCAGCAGCAGATCGGACATGGGCGGGGCTCCAGAAGTGAAAGACAAAAACGAAAAGGCGTCCGCACCGCGCAGGGGCTGCTCGTGAACGAGCCCTTGCGGGATGGGGACGCCTTTGTCCGGTTCGGTGGGCCGCACCCGCCGTTGGGTGCAACCTGCCTTTGAGACCTTGCGGTCCCGTGCCAAGGACTACGCAAGCGACGTGCCAGCTCGAACCCGCCGTTGGGAGCTATGGAAAAGATAGCTGGCAGGGCGCGCCGGTGCAGGAGAAAGTTCCTGCTGGCTCGCTAACCCGGGCGACGCACAGTTGTTGTGCGCTGCACCAATCCAAGCGGCCCGGGTCAGCGCCGCGGTGCAGGCTCGAGCGGCAGGTAGTCGGCCATGGCCAGCATCGACTCGGCCACGTCGACGAGGCGGCGCTTCTGGTTCATGGCGGTCTGGCGCAGCATCTTGTGCGCCTCGGCCTCGCTCAGGCGCCGGTGCGCCATCAGCAGGCCCTTGGCGCGCTCGACGATCTTGCGTTCGTTGAGCGAGGCACGCACGGTGTCGAGCTCGTCGCTCATGGCCTGCAGGCGCTGCGACTGCTCCTGGACCATGTCGAGCACCGAGCGTTCGAGGTGGCGCCCGAGCTGCGCCGGCGTGGCGTCCTGCGCCTGCTGGGCATCGTCGAAGAAGAGGGCGCCGCCGGCCTGCGGGGCCAGCGTGCCGAGCAGCTGCCGATAGGCCGCCAGCTCGCTGCGCGCCTGGGCGGTCTTGTGGTCGCACAGCGCGCGCAGGTCGGCCGAGAGGCGGTTCTCGACCGTCTGCATGGCGTCGATGCGCCGCGTGCAGCAGTCGAACCAGGCCTGGCTCAGCAGCGCGTCGGCCGGCACCGAGGTGGCGCCCTTGCGGCGCAGGCGCTCGAGTTCGGCGAGCACGGCGTCCGACTGGCTGTCGTGCCACAGCGTGCGCACCGCGTCGCCCGAGAAATCGATGAACACCTGGAAGCAGCGCTCCTGCGACTCGATGAGGTGGCGCCACTGCTGGCGCTGCGCATCGTCGCCCCGGCCCAGCGCGAGTGCGGCGGCGCCGAAGGCGCGCTCCTGGCCGGCGAACTCCTTGCCCTGCATGAAGTTGAACATCGCCACCAGCAGGCGCGAGATCTCGGGGTCGGTGGCGCCGTCGGCCGCCTCGAACACCACCGCCAGCAGGCCGGCCACCAGCTTGGCGAAGGCGGCCACGGCCTGCGCGGGCTGGAGTTCGAGCGCGTCGATGCGCCGGCGCAGCGCGGGCAGGGCGTCCAGGCCGGGCAGCACCCAGGCGATGCGGCTGAACAGGCGCGCGCCATGGCCGGCGCCCACCGCGCGGTGGTGCTCGGCCTCGAGCCGGTCGAAGCCGGCGCGCACCTGCTGCTCGAGCGCCAGGCATTCGGCGATCTGCGGGCCGCGCTGGTCGGCAAAGCGCCCGCCGTGCGAGGCCAGGAATACGTTCGACATGCCGCGCTCGCGCTGCAGCGCATGCACGAGCCGCCCGATCGCGCCGACCAGCTCGCTGGTGCGCGCGAGCTGGTCCAGCGCGTCGATCTCGCATCGGCGCGCGGCGATCAGGAAGCTCAGGCCGGAAGTCATTCGTGGGGGCGCGGAAGGGGCGCCTTCCGCTCGTGCAACTTCCGTGCCTCGCTTGTCCCTTCGCGGGCGCCGCCGGCGGGCGGCCCCTACACTCGGCGCCATGCTCTTGTTGGGAATCGAATCATCCTGCGACGAGACCGGCGTGGCGCTGGTCGAGTCGCACGGCGACGCGCTGCCGCTGCTGCGTTCGCACGCGCTGCACAGCCAGATCGCCATGCACCAGGCCTACGGCGGCGTGGTGCCCGAGCTGGCCAGCCGCGACCACATCCGCCGCGTGCTGCCGCTCACCGAAGCCGTCATGGCCGAAGCCGGACGCTCGCTGGCCGAGATCGACGTGGTGGCCTACACGCGCGGCCCGGGCCTGGCCGGCGCGCTGCTCGTGGGCGCGGGCGTGGCCTGCGCGCTCGGCGTGGCGCTGGGCAAGCCGGTGCTGGGGGTGCATCACCTCGAAGGGCATCTGCTGTCGCCGTTCCTGAGCGCCGACCCGCCCGAATTTCCGTTCGTGGCGCTGCTGGTGTCGGGCGGCCACACGCAGCTGATGCGGGTCGACGGCGTGGGCCGCTACGAACTGCTCGGCGAAACCATCGACGACGCGGCGGGCGAGGCCTTCGACAAGAGCGCCAAGCTCATGGGCCTGCCGTACCCCGGCGGCCCCTGGCTGGCGAAGCTGGCCGAAGAGGGCGACGCCGCGGCCTTCAAGCTGCCGCGCCCGCTGCTGCACAGCGGCGATCTCGACTTTTCGTTTGCCGGACTGAAGACGGCCGTGCTCACGCAGGCCAAGAAGCTCGGCGACCAGCTCGAGGCGCGCAAGGCCGACCTGGCGGCGTCCACGCAGGCGGCCATCGTCGAGGTGCTGCTGAAGAAGTCGCTCGCGGCGCTGGACCAGACCGGCCTGAAGCGGCTGGTGGTGGCGGGTGGCGTGGGGGCCAACAAGAACCTGCGCGAGCAACTGAACGCGGCCTGCGCGAAGCGCAAGGTGCGCGTGCACTACCCCGAGCTGCACCTGTGCACCGACAACGGCGCCATGATCGCCATGGCGGCGGCGATGCGGCTGCAATCAGGCCTGTCGCAGGCCTCGGAGCGCTATGCCTTCGACGTCAAGCCGCGATGGCCGATGGCATCGCTGATGACGCCCGAGACGCCGCTGCCGGAAACCGTGTAGCCGGCTGCGGCCGTGCACGCCCCAGCGAGGGCAGCGGCAGCACGTCGAGCACGTTGCGCCACAGCTGGCGCCACTCGGGCCAGTCGTGGCCGCCTTCGGTGGTGAACACGCGCCCCGGGGGCAGGGCGTCGGCCAGCAGCTTGTGGTTGCTGGCAAAGCGGTCGGCCAGGCCGAAACCCAGGTACAGCGGCGGCAGGTCCTGGGAAGGCTTCGGCGCCAGGTACTGCTGGAAGAAGGGCCAGAGCTTGCGGTCGGGTTCCTCGTCGGGCTGCGGCCCGGTGGGCGCCTGCCAGGCGCGCAGGCCGCCGGCCTTCTTGATCTCGGCGCCGAGCACGCGGCGCCCCAGGTAGGGTGCCAGCGCCACGATGCCGTCCACCGAGCCTGGCCGCGCCAGTTCGTGGATCAGCGCGCCGAACCCGCCGATGGAAATGCCGACCAGCCAGATCGAGGTGTAGCCCTTGGCCCGCTGGGGCTCGATGACGTCGGCGTGCAGCCGCTCGCTCAGGGTCTGGTCGTAGTAGTAGGAGACGTCCGCATCGACCAGCAGTGCGTCGGCTGCGAGGTGCCGCTCGCGCACGGCGCTGATGAAACCCTCGCGCTCGAACTCTTCGGGTTTGAGGTAGGCCCCTGGCAGGAAGATCAGGAGCGTGTCGGACCGTTCGTTGTCATTGGCTGACTGCAGGTGCGTTTTCATGGTGCCTTGAGGCACACCCGCTGTCCGCACCGCCCGGGAACTCGATGCGTTTACGAGATGCCCACGAAGAAGAAAGTACTAATAAATCGTCACATCATGTGACGTTATCCGGCACTATTGTGAATACGGCGCTTGTTTAAAGTCAAAACAAGCTGTCACTAACATTTTCTTCGTGGGGGCATCGCCCGGACTAGTTGATCTGCAAGTGCGAAACCTGGCTTGCGGGCACCAGCTTGCCGAGCTTCAGGGTCAGCACGCCGTTCTCCAGCTTGGCTTCGCTGGTGGCCAGGTCGATGGCTTGCGGCAGCTCGTAGGCGAGCTTGATCTGGCGCTTGGCTTCGGCCTTGCTTTCGATGCGGACCACGGCGCCTTCGATGGCCACCGACAGGTCTTCACGCGACAGGCCGGGCACGTCCAGCGACAGGGTCCAGCTCTTGTCGTCCTGCTCGACCAGGGGCGAGCGGCGGGCGCCGGCAAAAGCCTCGTTCACGAAGCGCTCGAAAGCGCGGTCGTGGGCACGGGGAGCGAAATGCGCGCGGTGGGTGGGGGTGAAGAACATGGCGAAAACTCCTGGGTGAATGAACACAATGGGGACATGGAATGTGTGTCCCTTACACTGCGCGGCCTTTCCATCGTGAGTGCCGCTTGACACCTCATCTAGGCGCATCGGCACGCGTTTCAAGACAATGAAAACCCCCTTTATTTGGCGCCGCCAGGCCTTGAAATTCGCAGCGGCGGCGCTATGCGCGACCCCGTTCGCTGGCCTGGCCCAGGCCCCGCAACCCGCCCCCATCCGGCTGGCGCTGATCGAGAGCATGAGCGGCCCGTTTGCCAACACCGGCGAGGCCGTGTTCCGCAACCTGCTGTGGGCCGTGGAGCGTGTGAATGCACGCGGCGGCGTGAAGCTGCCGGGCGGCGCGCGGCCGCTGCAACTGGACCGCTACGACAGCAAGGGCCAGAACGAAGAGGCGCTGTCGGCGCTGCGCGCGGCCATGGACGACGGCACCCGCATCGTGCTGCAGGGCAACTCGTCGGTGACGGCCGCGGCGCTGATCGATGCCATCGACAAGAACAACGAGCGCGACCCCTCGCGCCGCGCGATCTTCCTGAACTACTCGGCCGTCGATCCGGTGCTGACCAACGAGCGCTGCAGCTTCTGGCACTTCCGCTTCGACGCCCATGCCGACATGCGCGTGGCCGCGCTGATGGACGTGGTCAAGGACGACGCGGCGCTCAAGCGCGTCTACCTGATCGGCCAGGACTACAGCTTCGGCCAGGCCGTGCTGCGCGAGTCGCGCCGCCAGTTGGGCGTGCAGCGCCCCGACGTGGAAATCGTCGGCGACGAGCTGCACCCCATGGGCAAGGTGAAGGACTTCGCGCCCTACGCCACCAAGATCCTCGCCAGCGGCGCGCAGGCGGTGGTCACTGGCAACTGGGGCAACGACCTCACCCTGCTCGTGAAGGCCGCGCGCGAAGCCGGCTTCAACGGCAGCTTCTACACCTTCTACGGCAATGCGCTGGGCGCGCCGGCCGCCATCGGCGACGCGGGCATCGGCCGCGTGGTCGCCGTGGCCGACTGGCTGCCGAACGTGCAGACGCCGCAGTCCGAAGCCTTCTACCGGGCCTTTCGCACGCGCTTTCCGCGCCCGGCCGACGACTACGTGCACATGCGCATGCAGCTCTTGGTCGAGTCGCTCGCGCAGGCGCTGGAACGCGCGGGCAGCACCGAGGCCGTGCCGCTGGCGCGCGCGCTGGAGCAGGCCGACGTGAGCCTGTACGGCCAGCGCGGGCGCATGCGCGCGGCCGACCACCAGTTCCAGCAGCAGCTCGTGGTGGGCGTGATGGACAAGCAGGGCAAGCCCGGCGTGCAGTTCGACGTCGAGGGCTCGGGCTACGGCTTTCGCGTGATCAAGACGATTGCGCCCGAGCGCGCCGAGCAGCCCACGTCCTGCAAGATGAAGCGCCCTTGAGGCAGACGACACCCGACAGCACAGGAACCCCCAGACATGCGTGAAGCCATCCACCACCTCGAAGCCTCGAAGATCCGCGAAGTCGCCAATGCCGGCATGGGCCGCGACGACGTGCTCGCCTTCTGGTTCGGCGAGAGCGACGAGGTCACTCCCGAGGTGATCCGCCAGGCGGCCATCGAGTCGCTGCAGCGCGGCGAAACCTTCTACGCGCACAACCTCGGCCTGCCCGAGCTGCGCGAAGCCATCGCGCGCTACACCAGCCGCCTGCACCCGACGGTCGACGCCTCGCGCATCGCCGTCACCTCGGGCGGCGTGAGCGCGCTGATGCTCGCGGTGCAGGCGCTGGTCGATGCGGGCGACGACGTGGTCGCCGTCACGCCCGTGTGGCCCAACCTCACGGCGCAGCCGGCGATCATGGGCGCGCAGGTGCGCACCGTGCCGCTGGTGCCGGTGAACGGCCAGTGGACGCTCGACCTGCCCGCATTGCGCGCGGCGGTCACGCCGAAGACGAAGCTGCTGATCGTCAACGCGCCGAACAACCCCACGGGCTGGACGATGACGCGCGACGAGCAGCAGGCCGTGCTCGACCATTGCCGCGAGACCGGCACCTGGATCCTGGCGGACGAGGTGTACGAGCGCCTGTACTTCGAGCCCACTCCGAACGGCTGCGCGCCGAGCTTCCTCGACATCTCGACGCCGGACGACCGCCTCGTCGTCACGCACAGCTTCTCGAAGAGCTTCCTCATGACCGGCTGGCGTCTCGGCTGGCTGGTGCTGCCGCCGGCGATGGTCGACGGCATCGGCAAGCTGATCGAGTTCAACACCTCGTGCGCCAGCGTGTTCACGCAGCGCGCCGCCATCGCGGCGCTGGAGCACACGGCCGACATCACGCCGCGCGTGGTCGCGCACCTGAAGCAATGCCGCGATACGCTGGTGCCGTTGCTGGCGGCGGTGCCGGGCGTGCAGGTGGCGCCGGCCAAGGGCGGCATGTATGCCTTCTTCCGGCTCGAAGGTTTCGGCGATTCGCTCGAGCTCGCCAAGCGCCTGGTCGCCGAAGCGGGCCTGGGACTCGCGCCGGGCAACGCCTTCGCGCCCGAGGCGCAGGGCTGGCTGCGCTGGTGCTTCGCGTCGAAAGACCCGCAGCGGCTGGTGCAGGGCGTCGAGCGGCTGCGCGGCTGGCTGGCGAAGCAGGCGCGCTGAGGCTTTCCGGCATGGCATCGAGGTCCGCGCCTGTCGATGCCGTGCGCATCCGCGGCTCGGCGCTGCCGGGCCTGCAGGCGATCGCGGCTGAATCGAAGCGCAGCTTTCCGCGCCACATGCACGATGTGTTCGGCATCGGCGTGATGGACCGCGGCGGACAGCGCTCGGCCAGCGGGCGTGGCGCGGTCGAGGCGGTGCGCGGCGATGTCATCACGGTCAATCCGGGCGAGGTGCACGACGGTGTCGCGATGCACGGCGAAGCGCGGGCCTGGCGGATGCTGCATCTGGCGCCTGCGCTGCTGTCGGATGGTGTGCCGCCGGGATTCGAGCTGACGCAGCCGGTGCTGAGCGATCCGGCGCTGCGGCAGGGCTTCGACCGGCTGTTCGTGGCCGTCGTCGAAGGCGACGACGCGCTGGCGCTGGAGCAGGGCGTGCTGCAACTGCTGCGCGATGCCCCCGGCGCGCGGGCTCCTGAGTCGCCGCGCCGTGTGGCGCCGGCAGCGATGGAACGTGCACGTGCACGCATCGCCGACGACTGCATCCACGCGCCCACGCTCGCCGAACTGGCGCGCGAGGCGGGCCTGAGCCGCTACCAGTTGTTGCGTGGCTTTGCAGCTGCCTTCGGCTTGCCGCCGCATGCCTGGCTGCAGCAATGCCGGCTGTCGCGCGCCCGCCGACTGATCGCGCAGGGCAGGGCGCTGGCCGATGCCGCGGCCGGCGCGGGCTTTGCCGATCAGAGCCACATGACCCGGGCCTTCGTGCGCTTCCTGGGCTTCACGCCCGGCGCGTATGCGGCGGCGCGCTAGCTCGATTCCTGCAATTTCGTTCAAGACTGCTGCGCCCCTGGCGGGAGACGCTCGCGCTTTCTGCAGAACGGAAGGCGATCAGCATGTCGGAACGAAGCAAGGGAATGTGGCTGTGCGCGCTCGCGATGGTCACGGTCGGCAGCACGGTGGTCGCGAGCAAGCTCATCGCCAGCGGCCTGCCGCCGTTCACGGCCACCGCGCTGCGCTTTGCGCTGGCGCTGCCCGTGTTCGTGGCGCTGATGGGGTTCCTGCGCGTGCGCTGGCCGCGCCCGGACCGCCACGACGCCGTGCTGCTGCTGTGCCAGGCGGCGGCGGGCAGCGTCGGCTACACGGTGCTGCTGATCCTGGGTGTGCGCTGGGCGCCGGCCGCCGATGCGGGCGTGGTGACCGGCACGCTGCCGGCCATGGCCGCGCTGGTGGCCGTGCTGGCGCTGCGCGAGCGGCCGGGGCGCTATCTGGTGGGCGGGATCGTGCTCGCGAGCCTGGGCGTGCTGGCGATCACGCTGCGTCCGGGCGATGGGGGCGGCGAGCGCACGTCGACCGCGCTGCTCGGCAACCTGCTGGTGTTGGGGGCGGTGGCGCTCGAGTCGCTGTTCATCCTGCTCAACAAGCGGCTGCGCGTGCCGCTGGCGCCGCTCGTGCAATCGACCGCGATGGTCGCGCTGGGGCTGCTGCTGTCCGTCGTTCCCGCGCTGCTGGAGCGCGCCTGGCTTCAGCCGGTGCCGGCCGAGGCGCTGGCCGGGGTGGCCTACTACGCGCTGGTGCCGACGGTGGCGGGTTTCCTGCTCTGGTACGCGGGCGCCGCCCGGCTGCGGGGCGCCGAGGCGGCGCTGTTCACGGCGCTGATGCCGGTGTCGGCGCTGGTCCTGGCCGCGTGGTGGCTGGGGGAGGCGGTGGGA